>JAWCMJ010000098.1:1899-2536 GCA_039091285.1 Candidatus Aenigmatarchaeota archaeon | reverse complement strand
TTTTGGAGGAGAACTTGTTGAATCAAATAAAGAGGAGCTTAAAAAGTATATTAATAGGAAAGGCGAGAAAAGAATAACCCCCCAACTTATAATGACTTTAAGAAAATTCTTCCCTAATTTTGAGATTGTCTTTTAAAATGAAAGCTTTGGTTGTTTCTTTTAGAAGAGGAAAGAAAAATTATAAGCCAAGACATTTCATCATAGAGGTTTCAGGAATAGATAAACTGGATAAAGCCAGGGAACTGATTGGCAAACGAGTTTCTTGGGAAAGTCCTGCTGGCAAGAAAATTATAGGAAAAGTAACATCAACACATGGCAACAGAGGAAAGTTACGTGCTGTTTTTGAAAAAGGATTGCCTGGCCAGGCAATAAATACAGAAGTTGTTATTGAATAAATAGGAATGTTAAAATCGATATAAAAATTTATAAAAAATAAAAAAGAAAAAGTTATTTATTCTTCTTCATCCTCTTCGTCTTCATCCTCTTCCTCTTCGTAATCCTCTTCGTCATCCCCAAAATCCGAGTCTTCATCAAGATTGATTTCTTCTTCGACCTCATCATCTGCATCGAATCCACCCATTTTTTTACCTCCTAATTTGAAATAGGGACTATTTTTTTTATTATTAAGGATATATAA
>JAWCMJ010000098.1:0-1889 GCA_039091285.1 Candidatus Aenigmatarchaeota archaeon | reverse complement strand
GCCTTACCCTTTACCTTTTCATGCAAACCAAGTTACTTGTTGACGCAGGTGAGATGAAGCCAGGGCCTGCTCTGAGTCAGAAGTTAGGACCCCTTGGTATTAATATAGGTAAAGTTATTTCAGAAGTGAACAATGCAACAAAAGAATTTACTGGAATGAAAGTTCCGGTTATTCTAGATATTGATACTAAAACAAAGGGAATAAAAGTAAAAGTTTTGACGCCGTCTGTCTCAGCGCTTCTAAAACGAGAAATTGGTATAGAGAAAGGTTCACCCATGCCAAACCAGATCAAAGTAGCAAACATTCCTATCGAATTGGTAATAAAGATTGCTAAAATTAAGGAAAAAGATATGTTAGTTTCTAGTTTTAAATCCGCTGTCAAAACGGTCATTGGTTCTTGTCAAAGTCTTGGTATCCTTATTGAAAGTAGAGATCCTAAAGAGCTCCTTAAAGAAATTGAGGAAGGACTTTATGATCATCTTCTAAGTAAACAAGTAGAAGAAGTTTCTAACGAAAAACTTGTGAGGCTTGCTAAGGATTTTGAGCAAGTTAAAAAAAGACAGCAAGCGCTTCTGAAAGAATTGGAGGAGAAAAAAGCAAAAGCGACAGAGGGGGCTGCAGCAGCGCGAACAAGTGAAGCAATTGCAACAACCGAAAAAAAGGAGGAAGAGAAAAAGTAATTTTATTCTTTTAGATTTTCAGAGAAAAGTAAACTCCCAAGGCCTTTATCTTCTTAAATATATTCTTCAGAAGTCATCCTCTCTATAAAAGAACTAATGCCGTTACCTACACCAATTTTTCTTATTGCACAAGGTTCAATATAATCACACCAAGCACAGTGGAATCCATAAAATGGAGTAAAATCTTGTGCAATTATTCTAGCATCTGCACTTTTTATACATTGTTCAAGATATCTGTAATCTTCTTCACTTCTTTTTGTAGGGTATATTTTCATTTTTCTTAAATCATATAGTAATAGGCCTTCCTCTTTTTCTCCAGAAATGGTTCTATACGCTTTGCTATATAATGTGAATTGTAAACTTCGGTGGAATATCTCCTGTTGAACAGGATTGTCCATATCTGTAAATCCCGTCTTGTAATCTGTTATTATGGTTTTTTTGTTTATTACATCAACACGGTCAAACTTTCCAACCAGCATATATTCTTTTGTTTCACCATTTTGTTTTACTTGAATAGGGGCCCTAAATTTTTTTTCATACCAAAACGGTGCTGGCCTGTTTCTGTGCCTATCCCAAAATTTTGATAAAATAGACATGCCGATAAGAAAAAAAATTTGTTGTTCTGTTTCTATCCTTATACCGCCTTCGGCCAATTCTAATGCTTTACTGGTAGGCAATTCTATTCCAATTTCTTTAAATTGCTCTTTTTGAAAATTAACATTATAACATAATTTTCTTGGTGGTCTTTCATTTATCATATTTATCACGTTACCCTCTTTAATAATTCTAAACCCTTTTTCTGAAAAATTTTTTGCTTGTTCTTCTGTTATTTGGATTCCTATATTGGAAAAAAGAACTTTTTGCTTATAAGGAGTACTAAATTTAATTTTCTTTTCATATTTTTTTGGAATTAGTTGAAACCAATAATACCACCAATTTTTCAGAAAATTTTCTTTCGATTTCCAATTTTTTTTATAAAATTGCTCTAATTGGTAATGAATAGCTTCACCAAACACTAGATGTGCTGATTTTTCTACTTGTTCGTGCTCCACATACTGTAAGAAAAAAGCAAAAGGACAACCATAAAATGTGGTTAATTTAGATGCACTAACCTCTCCGATTCCTTCTCCAAGTTTAACCATTCTTTGTCTTCTTTTTAAGTGTTTATATAAATTTAGGTAATTTTTTAAATATATTTTTCTTAAACTT
>JAWCMJ010000097.1:0-2549 GCA_039091285.1 Candidatus Aenigmatarchaeota archaeon | reverse complement strand
ACAAAAGAGGTAAGTCTATCAATTTTCTTATACATTTGGCATATGAATCGTATGCAATGGTTTCAGATGTTGGTCTAATTGCTAATCTTTCTTCCAGTTTATTGTCACCAGCATGGGTCACCCAAAAGACCTCTGGTGTAAAACCCCTAAAATGTTCGGCTTCTTTCTTTAAAAACCTTTCAGGAATTAAAGCTGGAAAATACGCGTTTTTATGTCCAGTTTCTTTCAGTCTTTTATCAATAAAATTTGCAATTTTTTCCCAGATTGAATAACCGTAAGGCATGAAAACGATAAATCCTTTAACAGTAGCATAATCACACAACTCAGCCTTTCTCACTACTTGCGTGTACCAATCAGAAAAATTCTCATTTTTTCTTACAGTTATTCCAAGTTCTTCCTTTTCATTTTTTTCTTTCATTTCTTTTTTAAATTCTATTATCCTAGGGTTTACTAAATCAACTAATTTTTTTGTATCTATTTTAATACTTTTTGTATGAACACCAGGATTTAGAAAAACAAAATCATAATTTAACAAATCTTTGTCAAAATAAGTTTTTATTTTCATCAGATTTCCCAAGGGATAAACACATCCGACCTTACATTTGGCAATTTTCAGTACTTCTTGTGAAGAAGCAAGCATCAATTTTTCTACATCTAAAACTTTTGCCAGTTTAGTCAAGTCAAGAGTCTTGTTCCCAGGTAAGACTATCAAAACAAAATTTCCCTCGTTTGTTTTTACTATCATGGATTTGGCAATTCTCTCCAGAGCCGTGTTCAAAACCCTAGCCATCTCCTCGCATGTATGAACTGGTTTATGTTCAAAGACTTCATACTTTATTTTTTTGTTCCGTAGCAACTGCAAAATAATTTTTTCTATGTTCTCCATGATTATCTCTCTTTTATTATTTTGGATATATAGAAAATAAAGTCTAAAGTCAGAAATAGATTACATTCGTGGAACTAATTCACCCATCTCACTCACTTTAATCTTTTTAAAACTAAAATATTTAAAAGTTTTTATTTCTTAACAGAGATTAGTTAATAGATGAGTTATGAAAATTTCTATATTATCGGATTTTCACTTTGGCTTTGGTTACAACTCTGAGCTAGAAAACGATAGTTTTGAGAATGCGGAAGAAGCTATGCAGAAGGCTTTGGATTCTGACTTAATTTTAATAGCTGGAGATATTTTTGATTCAAGACTGCCAAGAACAGAAACATGGGCAAGAGCAATAAAAGTTCTTATCAAGCCTTTACTAGAGGAGAACAGAGAAATAAAATTAATTCATAGCAGTAAAGAACTAAAAGAAATTTCTAAAAGAACTCTGCAACATTTACCGGTCATAGCCTTGCACGGAACGCATGAAAGAAGAGGAAAGGATGAGATAAATGTTGTGGAGGCTTTAGAGAATGCTGGTTTGTTGGTTCATTTGCATTGTCATACTGTTGTTTTTGAAAAGGACGGGGTAAAGGTTGCAATTCATGGTATGTCTGGTGTACCTGAGAGATTTGCTAAAGATATTTTATACCAATGGAACCCTAAGCCAATAGAGGGCTGTTTCAATGTTTTAATGCTCCACCAAAGCATCGACCCGTTTGTTTATTCTCCCTTGGAACCACCAAGTTTAAATTTATCAAATTTACCCAGGGGTTTTGACTTAATCGTTGACGGTCATTTGCATGAAGCTGGACAGAAAAAAATTGACAGCACGACTGTATTGTTTACTGGAAGTACGATTGTAACTCACTTAGAGCCAAAGGAAGCAGAAGTTGAAAAGGGATTTTATAAGGTTGATTTTGATAACGAAATGAAAGTCAATTTTGTTCCGTTAGAAAAAAGCAGAAAATTCTTCTACAGAAAGATAGAATTAAAAGATTTTAATTCAGTAGAAGAAATACAAAAAGAGATTGATTATATTTTGAAGGAAAATTTCATAAAAAAACCAATTATAAAGTTTAAAATTTTTGGTAAAGAAGTTAATTTTTTAGAGCAAGACCTAAGAAGCTTGGAAAGAAAAAATTCAGCACGTGCGGTCATTATTTTTGATAAAGAGTTGGAAGTTTCAAAAGTCGCTAAAAAAATAGAATTTTTAAGAAACTTGAGAGAACAGAAACTATCGGTAGAAGAAATAGGTCTTAAGATATTGAAGAAAAATTTAGAAGATTTAAATTTTAGTTCAGTTTTTGATTATGAGCAGGCTTTTAACATGTTAAGCGAGAATGAAACGGATAAACTTTTTAACATTTTAACTGGTGAGCAAATAACTTTAGAAAAAGTTTTAAAGAAATCTTTGGAAAAAGAAAAGGTTAATTGAAAAAGTGGTGGAATGATAACAAAAGTTAAATTAAAAAATTGGCGCTCACATCTCGAATCTGAATTCAATTTTTCTAGTGGGACAAATGTCTTGATTGGTATAATGGGGTCAGGAAAAACTTCAGTGATGAATGCAATTTGCTTTGCATTATTTGGTACTTTTCCAGAGATACAGACAAGAAAGTTAAGACTTGAAGATATCATAATGAAGAAGCCAGTAGAAAAAAATGTGGCA
>JAWCMJ010000096.1:0-2559 GCA_039091285.1 Candidatus Aenigmatarchaeota archaeon | reverse complement strand
TATCACGAGAAAATCAGCTTTTTTTATACAATCTCTTGTTCTTTGCCCATACTCTGGCTCGTTTTCCCCTTGGTCTTTTTTATCAATTTCTAAAAACTCTTCCCAACTTTTTGGGTCAAAACTCTCGTTTCTTTTCTTCATTCTCTCAAACCTTATTTCTGGTGGAGCATCCACACCAATCAAAACAAACTTATCTTTAAACTTTCTTCTCAAGAAATCTATCTCTCCAGGATTTCTTATACCATCTATGACTACCATCTCTTTATCTTTTTGCATGTATTCAACAGCAAGCATAGCTAGTATGTGGTTTCCGTATTTCTTCCTTAGTTCGTTACCTAAATCTTGCATTTTTTTTCTGTTAAAACTCGAATTTTTCTTTTTCTCAAGCTCGGTCCTGATTATAGAAGAGAGAGAAAAAGTATAGCAATCGAACTTGCTTTGAAAAATTTTTTTAACTGTATCTTTTCCAGAAGCAAGGGTTCCTGTTATCCCTATTACTTTTTCCATTTAATTATTTTATTTTCTCATTTATAAAAATTTAAGAAAAAAAGAAAAAATGTTAAATTTTTTTAAAACTTATAGGTCAGCTGCTCTTAGTGTTTTTCTTCCGTTAGCTTTGGCTCTTGCCATAGCAGTCTTAAGCATTTCTGCAATCTGTTTATCTAGAGCAGTGAAAAAATCTCCGCCTACTCTAAAACCTTTAAGTTGAGTTTTGACTGCAGACTTAACAACTAAAGCCACCTTTACACCTCCTTTCTTCTATTAATATAAACTCTATTTAAATTAAATAGTTTTTCTTTTAAAAACTTTAAATATTTGCTAAGTAGAATTGAATAAAAGTGGTTTTATGGCTCTTAGACCTGGAAGAACTATGAGAAAAATAGAAAGACCTTATACTAGAGTAAGTAAAAAAGTTCCGAGAAAGAGTTATGTTGTTGGTGTACCTTATCCAAAAACCCATCAGTTTGAAATGGGAATAAAAGGAGATTATGATTTAACCTTATACTTAGTTCCAAAGAATGAAGTTCAAATAAGAGATAATGCTTTAGAAGCAGCAAGAGTGGTTGCACATAAATTTTTAGAAAAAAGGTTGGGTTCAAACTACTTTTTTAAAATTTTAGTTTATCCTCATCATGTGTTAAGGGAAAAACCAATCGCTACAGGAGCGGGAGCTGACAGATATTCTAGAGGAATGAAGTTGGCTTTTGGAAAGCCTGTCGGGACAGCTGTTCAATGCAAGAAGGGAGAAAGAATTATGATGTTAAAAATAAACAAACAAAACCTAGAAACTGGAAAGCAAGCCTTAAGAAAGGCTGGTCTTAAAATTTCAGCTCCTGTGAGAATTGAAATAGAAGAATAAATTATCTTTAAAAAAATAATATATATTATGGAATACATAAAATGGCTTGACGAACTTTCTAAAGATTCTTTAAGTATAGCAGGAGGAAAGGGTGCAAACTTAGGAGAAATTACCAGGCTTGGTCTTCCTGTCCCCGTAGGTTTTGTTATTACAACTAACGCTTTTGAAAAATTCGTAGAGATAAACAAAATAAAAGATTTGATAGACAACCTAATTAAAGAGTGCGACGTTGATAATACTTCTCAACTTCTTGAAACCTCAGAAAAAATAAAGGAGTTAATAGTTTCACAAGAATATCCTGCGACTATAAAAAATGAAATTATAGAAGCTTACGAAACTCTTTCTTTCAGTGAAGTGGGAAAAGATTTGGAAATTATAAGGTCTGGTAGAGATTTGGCTTTGGTTGCTGTTAGAAGCTCGGCTACAGCAGAGGATTTACCAACAGCAAGCTTTGCTGGTCAACAAGCCTCTTTTTTAAACGTAAAAGGAAACAAAGAGCTTTTAGATTCTGTCAAGGAATGTTTTGCAAGTTTGTACGAACCAAGAGCAATTTTCTATAGAGCTAAGCAAGGATTTAAGCATGCTAGCATTGCTGTTGTTGTGCAGAAAATGGTTAACAGTGAAAAAGCAGGAGTAATGTTTACTGTAAACCCCGCAACCGGTGAAGAAAAAATAATAATAGAAGCTTGTTGGGGTTTGGGTGAAACTTTAGTTTCTGGTAGAGTCACTCCTGATATTTATGTTGTATCATAAGATGGTAAGATTCGTGAGAAAAAGAGGTAGCTAAACTTGCTCATTATGGATTAATCCTTGAAAATCATTATTGCAAACCTCAAGATATAGAGTTTGCAATAGAGAAAAATAGAGTATATATAGTTCAAACAAGAGCAATAACAACAGTAGGAAAGGTTGAGGAAATAAAAGTTGTTGGTGAACCTATTCTAAAAGGTTTAGGTGTCTCTCCTGGAATAGCCTCTGGAACTATTAAGATAGTTAAAGAAATGAAAGATATAGAAAAAGTTGAGAGGGGGGACATTTTGGTTACAACCATGACTTCTCCTGACCTGGTTCCAACTATGAGCAAATGTGCTGCTATAATAACTGACTCTGGAGGACAAACATGTCATGCCGCAATAGTTTCCAGAGAAATGAGAATTCCTTGTGTGGTAGGAACTTTAGCTGCAACAAAAATTTTAAAA
>JAWCMJ010000095.1:2132-2609 GCA_039091285.1 Candidatus Aenigmatarchaeota archaeon | reverse complement strand
AGCTAGCAAAACATTTTATGGTAAAACCAGAAAGAGCGCTGATCAAGAACATCGTTCCTGGAAGCTTTGAGGTTCTTGCCTCAATAGTTCACGTTTTCAAGAGCAATTTCTTGTTTAAAGTGTGTCCAGTTTGTGGCATTGCTATTGAACAGTCAAAATGCTCTGAACATGGAGATGTTGAACCAAACCCAGCTTTAGTCGTGTCTTGTATAGTTGATGATGGTAGCGGAGATATGAGGGCAGTTTTTTTCAGGGAGACTGCAGAAAGATTGCTGGAAGCTGAGGCCGAGGAAATAGCTGATCTAGACGAAGAAAAAAGGTACGAGCTAATAGCAGAAAAGCTAATGGGAAGGGAGCTAATCTTGCAAGGAAGAGTAAGGAAGAACAAAATTTTTGATAGACTTGAACTAATAGTGAACGAGTTTAAGGATATAGATGTCTTGGAGGAAAGCAAGAGGTTAGCAGACGAAATAGAGC
>JAWCMJ010000095.1:387-2122 GCA_039091285.1 Candidatus Aenigmatarchaeota archaeon | reverse complement strand
TATTTATATAGATAGTAAACATTTATTGAAAAGGTGAGATATGGCAAAAAAGGAAATAGTCTTGGAGGACATTCCTGGTGTTGGTGAAAAAATAGCTGAAAAATTGAGAGAGGTCGGATTTTCAGACCCTATGGTTATTGCTGTTGCCTCCCCTTCTGAGCTTGCAGCTATAGCAGAAATAGGCGAAGGACAAGCTGCTAAAATAATAAATGCAGTAAGACAGATACTTGACATTGGTTTTGAATCCGCTGACAAAATTCTTGAAAGAAAGGAAAAAGCTTTAAGAATAACTACAGGAAGCAAAAATCTCGATAATTTGTTAGGAGGAGGAGTCCAAACTCAAGCTATAACAGAGAGCTATGGTGCTTTTGGTTCTGGAAAGACACAACTAGGTTTTCAACTTGCAGTTAATGTTCAACTACCAGAAGAAAAAGGAGGATTAAAAAGAAGTTGCTTATGGTTGGATACCGAAAATACTTTTGCGCCTTCTAGAATTTCAAACATAGCAAAATATTTGAAGCTCGACCCACAAGAAGTACTAAAAAATATTTACGTGGCAAGAGCTTTTAACGCAGAGCATCAAATGTTTTTAGTAGAAAAGGCAAACGAGCTAATAGAAGAAAAAAACATTGGTTTAATAGTTCTCGATTCTTTAACGAGTCACTTTAGGGCAGAGTTCGTAGGAAGGGGGGAATTAGCTGAAAGACAGCAAAAATTAAACAAGCATTTGCATCATTTACAAAAACTTGCTGACGCTTACAATCTTGCAGTTTACATTACAAATCAAGTAATGGCAAGGCCTGATGTTTTATTCGGCGACCCAACAGCTCCTGTTGGTGGGAATGTGCTTGCCCATATGTGTGTTGCTCCCAACTCTTTAGTAGTTACAAATAAAGGAGTAAAAAGAATAAAAGAAATTCATAATCCAATGAGTATTCTTGGATATAAAGATAATTTTGGGTTTTATAAAGTCGTAGAGAAAGTTGAGACTGAAAGACCAACTTTGTTAGAAATTAATCACAACCTTCAGATTTCACAAGAGCATACTGTTTTTATTTTCAGCGAAAATGGTTTCAAAGAGGTAAAAGGGAAGGATTTAAAAATCGGAGATTTTCTCATTCTTCCAAAATCTTTAGAAGTTCACGAGAAGTCATTAAAGTTGAAGAAGTTTAAACCAGAAAAAGTATACACAATTAAAAATCCTGATAAAGTTAAAAGAAGACTTCAGCAGATATTCTCGATTAAAAATGAGTCAGAATGTAAAAACTATGTAGGAATAAAAGCTAGGCATCTTAGAAAAATTTTGAATTCATCCCTCCCAACTTCATTAAAAACTATAAAAAGAATCGAGAGTTTGATAGGAAAAATAGATTACGAAGTTAAGGAGACGGTTAAACACAAAGATGTTAAAGAGGTTAATGAGTTAACAGAAGAATTAGCCCAAATTCTAGGATATTTTGTTGGTGACGGCTCTAAGGATTTTTATAACAATTCTATTCAAATAAGAGACGAAAGAAAAGAAGTTCTAGAATTTTATAGCAGTTTGTTCAAGAACGTTTTTAATATAAAACCAAAAATTTCAAGAATTAAAGATAAAAATTGCTTTGAATTAAAGTTTGCTAACAAGTATGTAACTAATGTTCTTAAATTTTTAATTAATAAAATTTCAAATCTATTCTTTGAACGAAAAAATATAATCAAAGCCTTTGTTAAAGGTTTGTTTGATGCAGAAGGA
>JAWCMJ010000095.1:0-377 GCA_039091285.1 Candidatus Aenigmatarchaeota archaeon | reverse complement strand
GTTGTTAGCTTAACCATGAAGGAAAAAGATTTTCTCATATTCGTTAAGCTTCTATTGTTAAGACTTGGCATTCATTCAACAATAACTACAATTAGAAATAAATATGGCTTATATCACAGGCTTTTAGTTAATCCAAATCAGTTTAAAGAAATTAGCTTTACCTCCTCTGAAAAGAATGAGAAGCTTCTTAAAAATAAAAAATTCATAAGAAATGAAAAAATTCCGTTAAAAAGAAAAAAACTTAAACAATTGCTTAAAGAAATCGGAATAAATTGTAATTTTAAGCATTTGGAAAACAATATAAGCGATTTTGAGCTTGAAGAATTGTGTAAGAAGTATAAAAAAATAAACAAAATATGTGGTAGCTTGCTTGCTTT
>JAWCMJ010000094.1:0-2623 GCA_039091285.1 Candidatus Aenigmatarchaeota archaeon | reverse complement strand
GTATCGTTATGGTTGTTCTGGTGTTACTGGAATCACGTATTGTAGTTGAGGGGCGTTTATGAAAAGTGTTATTTTCCACTCTGGATGTTCTTCTGCTATTTTCTTTAGGGTATCAAAAACGTATTGAAGAGATAGATATTGGATAGCTTGAACAGCAGTTAGATTTTGTGAAATTAATTTTCCTACAGCTTCGGTGGTAGCGTTAACAACTAATTCTATAGCTATTGCTTGTCCTTGTGCGACCCGAATGGAAGCCTCTCTGGTGGCATTTGCCAGTAAGAGTATTTTTTCTGCTTCCTTTTGAGCTGCTAAAAGCTCTATGTAAGCTTTTTGAATGTTTTCTGGTGGCACTATGTTTCGGATAAATATTTTGTCAACAATTACTACTTTCTGTAAAGTAGTTATATTGTTAAGGAATTCTTGGACATACTCAGTTACGGTAGAAGAGAAATATTCTCTCTTCTTGTAGACTAACTCGTCTGTGGTAAATTTCTGTCCGTAATTTCTTACCGCATCCCTTATTCCTTTTAAAACTGTCTCTTCTATTTTTCCAAATTCTCTGTAATTTTCATAAACCTTTTTGATTCTTTCTTGCCATCCTGGAGTTTCTGTATCAATATGCCAATGTACAGTTATGTCTGTAGCTATATCAGTTGCGTCTAATGTATCTATGAAAACCGCACCATACTTACAACCTTTTAGTGGCTCTTTTTTGGCCCTTGTTATTCCTTCAGGAGTAGTTTCTGTTGGGCTTAGCATATCTTCTATCCTTACCGAAACATCGTAGTAAACAACACTTTCCCACAAGCTTTTTTCAGCCCACCATCTTGGTCCTTTTTCTATTCTTATTATCCCGCCTACTTGGTCAGTTACTATTGCTACCTGCCCTACGTTGATGCTGTAGTGTGTCGCTTGAAAAATAAAGACTCCTACTACAGTCCCTGCTACTAGTAGAAAGATAATGATTCCCGCTATCCATTTTTTCTCCATACTCTCACCTCTTCTTAACCTTCTTCCTTACTGTTTTTGCAAGGAAATAGCAGCCGTATATCGAAACTATGGACAAAACAACCCATCCCAAGATTGGTACCCATGCTATATACCAGTAGCCTTTCTGGATAGCTGGAAATGCGTTTAACACTACCAAAGTCCATATAGCTACTAGCTCTATTGCTATTGCAAGTCCGATGAGTAATAGATCTATCACTACCACTATCACTCTTTTCTCCTCCATTTTTCTTTCCTCCTTTTTCTTGCCCCACCCAAGGCTGGATTTTGGGGTACGTGGGGCTTGACCCCAGGCTTAAAAGCTCTCCAGCCCACAAAAAAAGGGAATTTAAAGAGAGAAAGCCCAAAAAAAGGCTATAGCCCATGCTATTATCACTGCTATGAAAGGAACCCTCTTGTCTTTGTAAACCATTGAATATGAGTAAATTCCTAAGGCTGCAAAGAAACCAAAGAGTAGAAGTATGTAATAGCTGAATACTATAGGAAACGTTTGCTGAAATTCTTGGATTCTTAGGTTAAGTTCGATTATTAGCAAGAAAGCGCACCATCCTGCCAAAAACAAAGCTGCAAAGCAAAGACTTACTATTTTACTCTTTTCCACTTAGCTTTTCACCTCCTTTTAAATTTGATAACCTTGAAGAAAAACAAGAAAAGACGACTCAATTCTTAACAAAAGACAACTCAAGAAAAAAATTTTCTTTTTGATTAGAAAAAACTCTACCAAAATTTTTCTTCAATTTTTGTTTTTTTTCCTCCAAGTTTTATCAAGTTAGTTGCTCTAAAGGTAAACCAAGTTTTTTCGTTTCCTAAATCTTATAATTGTAAGATTCGAAAGCCTTATAAGTTTTTTTCTCAAAAAATGAAACACTTGTTTCACCTTTCTGGAATAAACTCAATTTTTTTCCAAGTTTCGCCTTTTTTAAAGTCTTCTATGCTTGCAACGTAAAGAATTAAACCTATCCCTTTATGCTCAAAGCTATACTTTGCAGCTTGCTGTATTACACAAACTTTTATTTTTTCGGAAGAGCAAACAAAATAAATTTCTTTCCTCGAATTCTTTATTTTTTCATAAACCTTAGCCGGAACAGCTTCAGCTATCAAGCTAACTTCAAAGTTAAACTCATTTTTTTCTATTTCAATTTTTTCTTGAGTCCTTGAAACTATTCTGTAGCCATTCAAAGTGAAAACGTTTTCCAAAAACTTCAACTCTTCTTCGCTAAACTCCTTTCTCTCATGCTTTGGCAAGGTATTGTTTCTTAAGATAAGAGCAAGCTCACCCTCATGAGTTAAGAAATAAAATATAGCAGTTTGCTTGTAAACCTTTGCTTTTCTTGAGCCAATAAAACCTATTTGGCTAAGCTTCTCTACAATTTCGTTAAAAACTCTGCAAGACATTTTTAACTTCTTGTAAAGCTCAGAAGTGTAAGAGCCTTCAAAACTAGCTAAAGCTTCTAAAATTTTCCACTCGTTATAAGTAACTCTTAGAAGTTTTTTCTCAATATCTTCTTTTTCAAGCTTAAGCGCAACCTCAAAATCTTTTCTCTCTCTTTCTTTAAATTTCAAAATCCTTTCTTCCATTTCCTTTCTTAAAATTTCATCGCTTATAATTCCCCTT
>JAWCMJ010000093.1:0-2633 GCA_039091285.1 Candidatus Aenigmatarchaeota archaeon | reverse complement strand
GAGATAAACGCTACACGCTTTGTTCTCGACGGCTTGTCTTTAGTGGCCTTTGCAGCAAAAGTTTCCGAGCCTTCTGAGCTTAGGGGAAGGATATTCGACATGATAATGAGGTTGAAGAAGTACGGAGTGACTAGCTTAATAGTCGGCGAAATCCCTGAAGATTCCAAGGCTCTGAGCAGGTTCGGCTTTGAGGAATTTATAGTCGATTCTGTCATAGTCTTACATTATCTTGAGTATGCGGCAGGAGGGGTTCCAAGGAGCTTGGTAATAAGGAAGATGAGGAGGACTGATCACGGAACAGATATTTATCCTTTTGAGATAACAAAGCAGGGAATAGTTGTTAGGAAAGGTTAAAATTGAAGTTTTGATTTTAAATTAGAAGTCGATGAAAAAACATGAGAAGTTTTAGAGAAATAAAGGAAGACATAGAATACCTAAGAGCTTGGGAAGATGTTATCACTGCACTCTTAGCTGGAAATATTGGTTATTCTTTATTCAGAAAATTTGTAGAAGGAAAAAGGAGGTACAAGAAAAAGTTAGAAGCGTTACGTTAGAGTACTTGAGCAAAATTTCAGGGTTGAGAAAGGAGTACGAAAAGGAGATGGAGGAACTTTTAAAGTCGGGTAAGTATGAAGAAGAACAAGAGAAGTGATCTAATGGAATTGACAAGGGAAGAAAGGTTATATCTTAAACTGGGAAAAATCTTGCTCGATAAATTTTTAGATGATCTAGGAAAAGGAGTAGAAAATGAAAAATTGAAAGATTATACTTATTCTTTTCTTAAAGGTGTAAGGAGTGGAATGAATTTAGCAGAAGGCAAGTATAGGAAGAAGATTTCTTTTCTGCTTTAGGAACAATTTTTGGCTATGTTTTTTCTGACATTGTAAAAAGTTATGTTGAAAAAACTTAAATTCTAAAAAATAAAATACTTGTAAAATCAGATTAGGAGTTGCTGGCAAGAAGGTCAAAATAGTCTTCGATAACAAATGTTTGGGTATCAATTTTCATAAAGAAGACTTTGGGTGAAGAATTCTCAAATGTTTTCAAAAAAGAGATAGAGATTTTTACATCGAAGAAATTCAAAAGAAATTTCTAAAGTATTGATCTATTCAAAAATAGTGAATTGTTAGAACTTTCTGGAGTTAGTGAAAAAGAAATAATTTGAAGTATTGTTAAAAAATCTACACTGGCTAGGCCAAAATTTAAGCTTAAAGTAATAAAAGAAGACAGGGAAGATAATAGAATACTTGATTGTGCTTTGCGAGCTAAAGCAGATTTTATTGTTAGTGGAGATAAACACTTACTTAAACTTGGAAAATTCAAAAATATAAAATTATAACATCAAAGAAAATTTTTAGATATAATTAAAAGTGAGTAGCAAAAGAATAGCTATTAATTTTTATTCATCTCTTCTATCAGTTTTTTCATCTTCAAAGCAGAAGGACTGAACCTTAAAGCAAATAAACTGATAAAAACCATTAACCTTGAAAATTCTCTCAACCTTAAAACCCCCTTGATTTTTTCCCAGCTTGGCTTTTTGAATTTGCTAATAGGTACTAACCTTTTCGTATGTTTTCCAAAAGTCGGATCAACTATTTTCCATTCATTGTCCAAATAAACTTCAGCAGCCACATGACCTGTGGTTTTTGGAAAATCTCTTCTTTTACTCTTTAATTCACAAGACAGAATTAATAAATATCTAGCCGGAATGTTAATAGCTCTGCAGAGTGCGATGAAGAGGTTTGTTTTATCTACGCATATGGCATGCATAGGATTTCTTTTTAATACTTTCTTAGCTCCAACTATTTTCACAATATTCCAACAGACTTTATCTCTAACCCAATAGAAGATTTTTTTGACAGCCTCTTCTTGACTTCTTGAATTTTTTGTTATTTTTTTTGCTAAATCTTTTATTTCTTCGGAGTTTGATTCACAGTAAAAAGTTGGCTTGAGAAACTTTTTTTTTATCATATTAAATTTAATAGTGATTTATGATTTAACTTTTTTCCTGAGATAAGAACACTCTGACCTGAGTAAGTATCTTTAACTTTAATATCACAAAAATTTACTTCTGTGAGTAATTGTTCGAGTTGTTCTTTAGTCAAAAATTCTTTTCTATCTTTTTTCATTTTAATATCTTGTAAGACATTAAAAATACCAATTATGAAAAAATGTGGTAATAATTTCATTGCTTCTAATTTTTCTCTAAGAAAGTATTCTTTAAGACTAGGGATGAATGGTCTATAAGAAAATCCTTTTTTAAAGTCAGAGACTACTAATTTTCCACCAGGTTTTAACATTCTATAAAATTCCTGAAGAGTTGACTTAGGATTTTCTAAGGTATATAAGGTATGAACACAAGTTATTCCGTCGAAAAAATTGTCCTTGAAGGGAAGTTTTTGATTCAGGTTTCCATATACCAAAATTACATTTTCCGGATTTTTCAATTTTTTAAGTGCTTTGTTTAACATTACATGAGAAGTGTCTATACCGTATGCTTTTACTTTTTTTTCATCTGCAATCCTACTCAATAATTCTCCAGTGCCACAACCAGCATCTAGGTAAACCCCACCTTTATGAACATCTAACTCCTTATAAACATCTTCAACAAGAGTTTTGTAAAATGGCAGGTG
>JAWCMJ010000092.1:0-2636 GCA_039091285.1 Candidatus Aenigmatarchaeota archaeon | reverse complement strand
GTTAAAGAATTTGTCGAAGAAATTTACAGAATTAATCCAGAAATAAAAGTTTTGTGCGGAGCAGGAATAACTAACGGAGAAGACTTTAAAAAAGCTTTGGATTTAGGAACAAAAGGAATTCTGGTTGCTTCAGGCGTAGTAAAAGCTAGAAATCCAAAAAGAGTTCTAGAGGATTTTGCAAAAGCTATTCGCTAAATTTTAAATTTTTACAAGAATCTAGAAGAATTTCCCTTACCATCCTTAATAATATTTCTCTCTTTCCAAACCTTTTGAGAAAGCTAATAAACTCCCTGAAAAATTCCTCATCACTTTTTATTTTAAAAATCAACTCTTCTATAAATGGCTTTAAATCTTCCATAACTTAGAAGAAAAGAGTTAAGGATTTAAAGTTTAAGGTTTTATTTTTTTGTTATGCCAGAAATAAAGATTCCAAAAAAAGAAGAAGTTCCAGCAAAGGTAAAGATTGTTTTTGAGGATTCTGAGAAAAAAGAGAATAAAGAAGAAGTTAAACAGGAAGTTAAAACTGATATAACAGAGAAAGCCTTAAGCTCTTTCATAGAAACAGCAAAAAATAATGAAGAAGCAAGGAAGAAAATAGCAGAGCTTATATTTTCTTCCCTTGACCTAAAAAATTTCAAGGAAAAGCTTGTAGAAGAAGCTTTGAAAGATTCTGAGCTAAGAAACAAGATAATGCTGGAACTTCTCAAGAAAATTTAGTAAAGAATGTCAAAAAACTTAAATTCACCTTTATATTCTTCTTCTATTACTTCAACGTTTACAACTTTTGAGCCTGGTGGTCCTTTTTTAAGAAAATCTAAGAAATGTTTTATTCTTACTTCACTTCCTTCTGCCACAACTTCTACTCTTCCGTCTTTTAAGTTCCTTACCCAGCCTCCAATTCCCAAACCCTCTGCAAACTTTTTTGTGTTGTATCTAAAGTTTACACCTTGAACTAAGCCAGAAATAAAAGCATGAATTCTAACCTTTTTCATTTAATCACTACTTAAAATGATAGCTGGAAAATTAAAAAAATTACTTCCTCTTTTTCTTTTTAACTTTTTTAGCTGCTTTTATTAAAGCTTCAACCCCTGGCATTCCTTTTCCTGAAAGGGAAGTTATTAGAGCTCCTCCACCTAGGCTTATGTAAGAGAATTTGTTTTTATCTATTCCCAATTTTTCTATGGCAACTAGGGTGTCTCCTCCACCAATTAAAGAAAATGCTTTTGAGTTTGCTATAGCTTCGAGGATAAGCTTTGTGCCAACCTCAAATCCTTGCTTCTCATAAACTCCTACAGGCCCTTTAACCACAACAGTTCTTGCCTTTTTTATTATCTCGGAGTATTTCTTAGCTGTTTCGCTACCTATATCTTGCAAAAGTTTTTCGACAGGTAAATTTCCTACTGGAATTTCTTTTCTTGTTCCATTTTCTTCGAAAGCAACATCTACAGGCAACTCTATTTCAAGCTCGTAATTTTGGAGCAAACCTTTTGCTTGTTCTATGAGCTTATCAAAACCTTTTTTTGCAAAAAACTCTTTTGTTTCCTTACCCAAATCATAACCTTTTGCTGCAAGGAATATTTCTCCTACTGTGCCGCAAGTCAAAACTTTTTCTATCGAGCCAGGCTTGTTTTTAAACATATAATCTATTATATTCAAGCAATCATCAGGTTTCGCTCCTCCAAGAACAAAAACGTTTGTTCCTAAAGGATCTAAAGCTCTTTCTTCTGACTTAAGCTCTTTTTCCATTACTCTGCCTGCATAGCTTGGTAAAACCTCTGTAAAACCAACTATGGAAGCATGGCTTCTATGAGAAGCAGAAAAAGCGTCGTTAACAAAAATCTCTGCAAGCTTAGAAAGCTTTTTTACCAATTTGCTTTTTGCATGTTCTTTTGGGCTCTTTTCTTCGGTTTCCTCGTCTAAAAACCTAACGTTATCTAAAAGCAAAACTTCTCCTGGCTTGAGTAATTTTATTTTCTTTATCGCTTTTTCTCCTATTATATCGTCGACAAACTGAACTTCCTTTCCTACATATTTTGATAAAAGCTTTGCGTGCTGGTCCAAATGAATAAAGTCTGGATCCCCTTTTCTTCCTTGATGCGCAAGAATAACTACTTTTGCTTTTTTATCAGAAAGCTCTTTAATAGTTTTTGCATGCTCCCTTATTCTTTCTGAATCCTGTATTTCCTTTTTCTCCAAGTCATAAGGAACGTTAATGTCTACTCTTAACAAAACTGTTTTGTTGGCTACTTTAGCCTCATCCAAGGTTAAAAATTCCATTCTTAACACTTGATTCCAAGCGATTTGTTTGTTTTTTCTATGCTTTTGAACTTATCTTTCTCTATTCCTGTTATTGCTCTTATTGCATCTATGTTCTCTGGAATTACTATAGCTTCTGAATGAACTGCATGGATCCAGTAGAACTTCTTATCTTTTACTGTTATTGATTCGTCCCAAATAGCTACTTCGTACATATCGTATCTTGGCCTGCACAAGTCTCTATACCTTTCGATAATTCTTGAGGTTGCTGTATAACCATGAGAAGCTTTTAGAAGAACTATTCTTCCTGCTTTTTCTAAGGCATTTTTTATTTCATCTCAGGAAGCTTTTTTCTTAAGAGTTCCGCTAACAAAGTGCGT
>JAWCMJ010000091.1:0-2647 GCA_039091285.1 Candidatus Aenigmatarchaeota archaeon | reverse complement strand
ACTTTGGTTGCTGCGGAAAAATATAATAATAGGTACAATTAAGCAAAAATAAACTTAAAGCACCTAATTTTCTTAAGTTATTTCTTAAAGCCATGATCACTTTACAATATTGAAGTTTAAATTTTTTATTGTGAAAAAGAAGAGATTATGCGGGAGAAAGGATTCGAACCTTTGTAGGCACTAAGCCACACGGGCCTAAACCGTGTCCGTTTGACCACTCCGGCACTCCCGCATAAAGTGTTAAGAAAATGGTAAGTTATAAAATTTTCTAAAAAATTCTTATTTCAACTTGCTTGACTTGGAGATATGTATATTATAGTATCCCCACGAATAAAAGAAACCCCGATATTTCTTTTTGTCTCTCCATTTTCAAGTTCACGGGTGTTTGAAAGAACAATATTAATATGAATGTCAAAAGCAAGCAAAGTGCCAACTAGCTGTTTATCATTCTTTAATTGAACTAAAATTTCCTTGCCTTTTGACTGATTTAACAGATCTAAAGGCCTCTCAACGCCATTAACCATGTTTATTTCTTGCTTGAAGAGTTTTTAAATCTTTCCTCTAGAAAGATTTAAAACTCTTGTTTTCATAAAACATTCATGCTTGGAAAAAAAATTAGTGGCGGAAGATATAGAAAAGCAAGAAAAAGGAAACTTTACGAGAGGAAAGGACAAAAAAGAGAGGTAATTCTAGGAAAAGAAAAGAAAAAAGAAATACGTGTTAGAGGGGGTAAGTTCAAAAAAGTTCTTCTCAAAGCTGATAAAGTAAATGTCTTTGATCCAAAAACAAAAAAATGTAAAGTGGTTGCTATAAAAAATGTTCTTGAAGTTCCAAGTAATAAATTTCTTGTCAGAAAAAAAGTTCTTGTTAAAGGGGCTGTTATTGAAACCGAACTGGGAAAAGCAAGGATAACTAACAGGCCGTCGCAAGAAGCTTCGGTACAGGCTGTTTTGATAGATTAATCGTATAGAAAGTTTTTTAAATCTTTCTCCCTTTTTCATAGATACATTTAAAAAGCTTGCGTTGCTTTTTAAAGTAGAATAAACACACAAAATGTCGTCCTTTTTAAAAAAGTGCCCAGAATGTGGCTCAACAAATTTGATTTATGATGAACAAAAAGGTGAAATAATTTGCAGTAAATGTGGGTTGGTCATTGAAGAAAAAATAATAGACGCCGGACAAGAATGGAGACAATTCGAAGAAGGCGAAAGAAAAGGAAGAGGCGGGGCACCACTAAGCTTACAAAAATTCGATCAAGGTCTAACCACCAACGTCGGCGAAGTCTCGGATATCTACCAACTGGGCTCAGAGAAAAAAATACGCAAGTTCTTTAGACTTAAAAAATGGCAGGAACGCGTATCCACAAGCATAGAAAGAAATCTAAGACTTGCTATGGCAGAGCTCCGAAGAGTTGCTTCATTTCTAAATTTGCCAAACTTCGTTAAGGAAGAAGCTTCACGAATTTATAATCTCGTGCTACAAAGAGGGCTTGTAAGAGGAAGAAGCATGGAAGCTGTAGTAGCTTCTTGCATATATGCTGCCTGCAGATCATATAACATTCCAAGGACCCTTGACGAAATCTCTGCAGCCTGTGACATTGAAAGAAAAGAGATTGGCAGAACTTACAGATTCATAACAAGAAAATTAACACTTAAGATAACACCATCAAGTCCAAAAGACTACATTTCTAGATTCGCTTCCATACTTCATTTATCACCAAAAACGCAAAATGACGCCCACAGAATTCTAAAAAAAGCTGAAGTCTCTGAATTAACATCTGGCCGAGGCCCAGCGGGAATTGCTGCAGCAGCTTTATACGTTGCAGCTTTGTTAAATGACGAACGCAAGACGCAACGTGAAGTTGCAGACGTTGCTGGAATAACAGAAGTTACAATAAGAAACCGTTATAAAGAACTTCTTGAAGAATTGGGTATGGAAGAAAAAATAAAAATTAAGGAAGCTGAAGCCAAAGCTGAAAAAGCTCTAAAAAAGGAAAATATTAAGAAAAAATAATAAACTGGAAATAAAAAGGTCCGAGAGTTTTAGAAAAATTATTAAGATTATACCTACAGTTCAATTCTCATGAAATCGCGTGCCAACGCAGAATTCTTAAAAATTTTCTTTGCTTCATCAACAACAACATTCTTGGAAGGGTATCTCTGAGAAACATGGGTAAGTATGAGTTTTTTCACATCAGCATTTTTTGCTATCATTGCAGCTTGTTCTGCAGTCAGATGGTCACGTTCAGAAGCAAGTCCTTCATGCTCTTTTAAAAAGCATGCTTCTGAAATTAGTAAATCAGCATTTTTCGCAATCTTAACGCAATCCTGATTAAATTTTGTATCAAAAATAAACACAACCTTTTTGCCTTTTTTCAAAGTGGTGTACTTTGCAACAGAGATCCTCTTACCATGACACAAAACATCCTGTCCTTCTTGCAACTTTTTGAGCCATGGTCCTTCTTTGAAACCCAGTTTTTTAAGTTCAGTTATTTTTATATTTCTTCTGTCCTTTTCAATGAAAGCATACGCTAAGCATCCACCAGGATGTTTCATTTTTGCAGCTTCAAGCTTGAAATCTTTATTTTCAAAAAATACTCCTTCTTGCACTTCAACAATCTTGACCTTTAATTTCTCTCTGAAAACAA
>JAWCMJ010000090.1:0-2668 GCA_039091285.1 Candidatus Aenigmatarchaeota archaeon | reverse complement strand
GATTACTTTAGAATCTGATAAACTGTCAGCTTATGCTGTAGGAACAAGAAAATCCTTGATTTTAGACTTTAGTCTTGATAAAGCTTCTTATGGTTTAAAAGAAACAGTAAAAGTTAGAGGTTTGGTAAAAGACGAAACTGGCAATCTTGTTCCAAATGCTTTGATAAAATTGATTGGAAATTTTAACCTAAATACTTCAAGCTACTCAGACTCTTCTGGAATTTTTTACTTTGAGTTTACATCTCCGGATGAGGAAGGCTTTTACAATATTGGAGTTACCGCAGAAAAAGGTTCTTATCTACCTACAAATAAATCTTTTAATTTTCAAGTTGTAAAAAAAAGAGAAATTTCAATAGTAGTTCCTGATACGATTAGATTTAAAAAAGGAGAAAACAGAACAATAACTTTCTCTGTTATCAATACTGGGCAAGTAGATGTTTCAGACTTAAACATAAGCCTAAAAGGTTTGCCAGAAGAATATTTTAGAATACAAGAAAGAATCGAAGCGATCAAAGTCGGACAAAAGGTTGATGTTCCAGTCAACTTTATAATACCAGCTGATGTAGAAGAAAATACCTTTAGTCTAACTTTAAAAGTTTTTTCAGAGGAAGTTTCGAAAGAAGAAATAATTGGTTTAACAATTTTAAGCGAGAATGTTACTTATGTAAGTCCGATAAACCTACCTTCTGCAAGCTTTTCTTTACCGATAACAAATTCTGACATAACCTACCTTTCAATTTTTGCAGTTTTTTGCCTTTCTCTTGCGATTATACTTAAAAAATCAAGAAGAATAAAAGAAAGAGAGAAAGTTAAAAACTTACTCTTTGATATAAAAATGGAAATAAGAAGAAAAAAAGAACCAGTTCAGGTTTTTAACAGTTTAATAGAAAGAGTTGAGAAAGAATCTACTTAAGCTTTTTTTCTATTTTTTCAAGCTTTTCTTCTATGCTTCTTTTCATCTCAGTATAAGCAGCGATACTTATTATTTCTTCTTTTCTCTCCTTTTCTAGGATTTCAAGCATTCTTAATAGTTTTTCCCTTTCTCTTACCAAATCTTCCTTGACTTCAGCTTTTTCAACCTTTTTAACTGGCAAGACTGGCTTTATTCTTATAGTTGGTTTTCTCTTTCTTATTATAAGTAAAGCAACTATTACGCAAGCTATTATAATTGGAATAAGCCAAAGCAACCAGTATGGTATGAAAATCCTTTCAACAGGAGGAAGTGTTAATTTACTTAAAAGGTCCCTTGCCTTTTCTAAAAGACTTTTTGCAGTTGCTACATTCGTTATAGCATCATCTATCTTATTGTTTTCAAGATTTTTTTCTGCTTCAGTTATTTGTTTGTTTATTTCTTCAAGGTAAGCTAAAACACTAGAAACATCTTTTCCTTCTCTTTCTGCTATACCTATTTCTCTTTCTAAAATTTTAACCTCTTCCTTTAACTTTTCTATTTCAGCTTTAAGCAGTTCTTCCACAGATTCGTATACTCTTATAGTTACACCTTTTTGATCGCTCACAACCCCTGAAAAAGCACTTAAAGTTACTTTGTACTCTCCTGGTACTGCATTCTTTGGTATGTCAAAAGTTATTAGAAAGACTGTAGAATTTTCTGGAGGCAATATTCTCCAAGATTCTGGAGTAACTTTAAACCATGTTGTTGGAATTCCCAAGAGGAAAATTGTTATGTTAGTTAAGTCAACTATTCCTGTGTTTTTCACAACAACACTTTCAGTTTTTGTCATCCCTCTTACAAGAGTTATATTATTGTTATAGCTTACTATGGAGATGCTTGCAGGCAATACTGCTGAAGGTGTTGGGACTGGAACTGGAGCAGGAGCTATACCTGGATAAGAAGGTATATAAATTGGATAAGGTGGGTAATACGGTGGGTATGTTATGTTTGGTGGCAAAAGTCCTTTTGGAATTACAACAAAAGTTTCTTTTGCTATTAAAGGAGGTTGTATGCTATCATAAGTCATCTTTACGTTTAATTCATAAGTTCCAAGAGGTTGGTTAGCAAAAACATAAGCTTGCTGGGTTACTGTTTGGTTTGAATGAGCTGGAGTGTAAACCCAACCAGAGCTTGAATAATAAGTAATATTTTCAGAAGATACCCACCACTCAAGATAAACGTCTTGAGAAACTTCACCTTTATTTTCGATGGTCAAAGCAAAATCTAGATAGTCTCCCTGTCTAACTTCATGCTCAAAAAGCTCTAGCCATAAATCATAGGGTCCTCCTCTTGCAACTCTAAAAGCCTTTAACTTCATGGTTTGGAAATCGTTTTGGGTTACGTTTAGAACTGCTAGAAACATTCCACTTGGTGTAGTAATTGGCATAGCATAACTGTAAAGATATAAACCCGTAGTTTGTTTAGACATTTGTGAAAGGGAAGTAGAAAAGTACAAATTACCCGCAGGGTCGTATACGGTTAAATTCATGCTTGTAGGGTCAACCGACCTACCTTCACCATTATAAACTAGAATTCCAAATTTCATTATATTCTCAGGGTACCATACAACAGCAGTTTCTATGTCTGCGAATAAGCCAGTAACAGTAACGGTTCTTGAAAGAACTTGAAAGCTGCTATTCTTCTGAACTCTTGAGGTTGTTCCTGAGTCTTCATTAACATATTCTAAGTCTGAGATTAAAGTATAAGTTCCTAAAG
>JAWCMJ010000009.1:9322-13949 GCA_039091285.1 Candidatus Aenigmatarchaeota archaeon | reverse complement strand
ATATTGACCCAGGACCAAAAGTTTCCTGGGAAAGAACAAAAGAAGTAGCAGAAATAACCTATAAAATTTTTGGAAGCTTAAACCTAAACCCTGCTATAAAATTCTCTGGTTCTAGAGGTTTTCAAGTTTGGAGCTTGATAAAGGACTTTGAAATCCCAGAGTATTACCAACCCTTACCTTTAAGAGGAAAGACTAAAAGAAAAAGAAACTATTTTACTTTATTCTCTGATTTTGTTAGGTTAATTCAGAAAGAAGTTGATGAAGAAGTTCCAGGAATAACAACTTCCGAAACTTTGCTAAAAGAAGAAAGAGAAGATAAAGTTTTGTTGGATTCTGCAAGCATGAAACCTTTAGGATTAGTAAGAGCCCCTTACTCTGTTCACTCAAAAACTGGTTTAGTCTCTTTACCTTTATCTTTTAGAGAAATAAAAGATTTTGAACCTTTAGATGCCTCAACAGAAAAAACTTTAGAAAGATATGAAAAAAGAAGGAATGAGTTTATACTCAAAGAATCAGACCCTTCTAGGCTTCTTGACCTTTTAAATACTAACGTTTAATATTTCTAAACACTAACTATGAGTTAGGTGATACCATGCCAGTTAGTACTGCTCCTTACAGAAGAAAGTATGCCCATACTAAGGCAAGAGGAAGCGAAACTACTGTAACTTGTGGAGTTTGTAGAAGAGAAGTACCTAGATACAAAACCTTTGTTGTTACAAAAGGGTTTAGGGTTACAGACCCTTTAATCCTTCAGAAAACTGATAAAAGGTTTATTCATCTCATGAGCACAAAAATAAGACTTTGTCCGAGCTGTGCAAGGTTTTGGGGAATTTCAAAGCCTGGTAAGAGCATAAGAAAAAAACACATGAGATAATTATGTTAAAAGGAATAAAGAGTTTAAAAGGAATTTTATACAAGAAACTTTTAAAAAAAGGAGAAAAAGGATTTCCAGAATTTTTTTTTAAAAAGCAGGAAAGGATAGTAGAGATTCCAAGCTATTCAGACCTAACAAAAGTTAACGTCATTTATCCTTTGATCGAACCTTTTGCTTTTGCCCATATAAAATGGGATAAGGAAAACCAAGAAGTGATTTATAACTTGATAGAGCCTGAACTAACAGAAAAAGAGAAAGAAATCTTGAAAAGAATTTCAGATGCATTAATAGAACTTATAGAAGTTGAGCTTACTGCGATAAAAGATACGTCAAAAGCGATGGAATACTTGCAAAGGAATGTTTCCAAAATAATTAAAGAATTTAACTTGAAGTTATCAAGAATAACTCACATAAAAATTATGTACCACATTTACAGAAATTTTATTGGTTTGAACGAAATAGAGCCTTTACTTCAAGACCCGAACATAGAGGATATAAGCTGCGATGGAGTCAACATCCCAATCTATGTTATTCATCGAAGGTTTGGTTCTATAAAAACAAACATAGTTTATACAGAACCAGAAAGATTAAGAGAATTCACGATAAAGCTAGCTGAGAAATGTGGAAGGTATGTAAGCTATGCCGAACCTATACTTTCTGGTACTTTACCCGATGGCTCAAGAGTTTCTGCCACACTTGCAGGGGATGTTGCAACAAGAGGACCAACTTTCACTATAAGAAAATTTACCGAAAAACCAATCTCGCCAATAGAACAAATTGAGCTTGGGACAGCAAGCTCTGAAATGTTAGCATATTTTTGGTATCTGATAGAACATAAAGCTTCAATTTTAGTTGTGGGAGGAGTAGCAACTGGTAAAACTTCTTTCCTTAACAGTTTATCGATGTTTATCCCCTCAGAAGCAAAGATTGTCTCTATAGAGGATACAAGAGAGATAAAAATTCCACATGAGCATTGGATTCCAACTTTAGCAAGGCCTGGTTTTGGAATCCCTATGCCGACTGGTGAGAAATACGGTGAAGTTACACTTTTTGATTTATTGAAAGAAAGTTTTAGGCAAAACCCAGACTATGTCATAGTTGGAGAAACAAGAGGTAAAGAAGCTTATGTTATGTTTCAGGGTATGTCTTCTGGCCATCCTTGCTTGAGTACTTTTCATGCAGGAAGTGTTGATACTGTTATTAAAAGATTAACTTCACCACCAATAGAACTTCCTCCCACACTTATAGAAAGTTTAGATGTTATCGTTATAATGGTTCATGCAAAAGAAAAGGGGGAATCTGCAAGAAGAGTTAAAGAAGTAATAGAAATCCAATCCGTTGACCCAAAAACAGGAGAAGTAAAAGCAAACCCTGTTTTTAGATGGAACCCAACAAAGGATACTTATGAAAAGTTTTATGAAAGCGTTAAAATAAAAAAAATTGTTGAAGAACTGGGAGGAAAAGTAGAAGACGGGTTAAAAGAAATAAAAAAAAGACAAAGGTTTCTTGAAAGTTTAAGAGAAAAAGGAGTAAAAGATTTTGTCGAAGTAACAAAGTACATCAAACTTTATTATAAACAATCAAAGGTTTTGAAAAAGAGAAAGTAGGGAATTTGATGAATTACATAGGTTTTGCAACTTTATTGTTCGGAAGAATCGTCGATAAAAACCCAGAACTTTTTTCATTCCTCAAGGAAAATTTAGTTAAAGCTGGGATCAAAATCCCTCTTAGAAGTTATGTTAGTATGAGTATTTTAACAACAACGATAGTTTTTTTTGTTACCCTTGCTTCCTCTTATTTAATTTTTACGTTTTTAAACTTTCCCGAATTTTTATTCAGGTTTTATGTAATAATTTTACCTATAATTTTTTCTTTCATCTGCATACTTACTCTATTTTTTTTACCATACCAAATTGTTCAATCAAAAAAAAGGAATATAGAAGCAAATTTGCCTTTTGTTTTAACTCATATGGGAGCTATAGCAGAGTCTGGAGTTCCTCCGTATGTCATCTTTAGAATCATAAGTGATTTCAAAGAATATGGTGAGATAGCCTATGAAATGGAAAAAATTGTTAGAAATATAGAAACCTTTGGAATAGACCCTTTAACATCAGCTAGGGAAGTAGCAAAAAGAACGCCTTCTGAAAGTTTAAGGCAAGTATTGCTTGGTTTTGTAACGACAACAGAAGTAGGAGGGAGTATGAAGGAATACTTAAAAAATGTAGGTACAAGAGCCTTGTTCGAATGGAGAATAAGAAGAGAAAGGTTTTTGCAACAACTAACAACTTATGCCGAAATTTATGCTAGCTTGCTAATAGCAGCTCCTCTTTTTATAATTTGTTTATTTGCTGTGATGAACATGATACCTGGAGCAAACACTATAGGGGGTTTTGAGATTTTTAAACTAATGGAAATGATAATCTATATAGTTCCTGTTTTAAACATAGGCTTTCTTATCTTCTTAAGAGGTGTGGAGGTGGAGATGTGAAAAAAAGTGAAATTTTAATCTTAACATCAAGCCTTTTATCCATTTTTTTAATTTTTCTAGATTTTCTTTTCTTCTCTAGTATACCAGAAGTTTTTCAAGTTATTCTAATAATAGCTACAGGTTTTTTATTTTCACCAATAATTTTTCTCAAGTACACTGAGCACAAAAAAATAAAACAGTTAGAAGGTATTTTTCCTGTTTTTCTTAGAGATTTTGCTGAAAGCGTGAGAAGTGGAATGACACTACCTCAAGCTTTGAAGTCTGTTTCTTATAACGATTACAAAACTCTAAGTCCATACGTGAAAAAGATGGCTGCTCAAGTTGATTGGGGAATAAATGTTGATAAAGTGCTTCAGAATTTTGCAAAAGAGAGTAAGTCAAAACTCATAAGAAGAATTGTTTCAAGTGTTGTGGAAACTCACAGGTTTGGTGGTAATTTAACAGACACGCTAGAAGCTCTTTGTAATACTGCTTTTGAAATAGAGAAACTGAGAGAAGAAAGAAAGCTTTATCTCCAGTCTCAAATGGTCACTGGATACTTAGTTTTCTTTCTTTTTCTTGCAATAATAATAATAATGCAAAGGTTTTTGATTCCAGTCCTTTCTCAACCCAAAATCCCATTCGAACAAAAGTATGAAGAAAAGCTTTCAGAAAGTTATAGAATACTATTTCAAAATCTTATAATTATTCAAGGGTTTTTTGCAGGTTTGATAGTTGGGAAAATGTCAGAAGGAGCACTAGCAGCAGGAATAAAACATAGCCTTTTCATGATATTTGCAGGTATTTTGGCTCTTTTTATTCTTGGCTAACTTCCTCTTTTTTTACTATGTCATAAACCCCGTAAGAGGAGCAACTTGTCTCGATTGTTATGGTTTCATAATTATCTGGAACCTGAAAAGAAAAAGAAATCAAATTCCTTGGTAAAAGGGTTAGGTTAGAATATTCACAAGCTATAACTACATCCTCAGAATAGCACAAACCTATTCTCTCTATCGTAGAGTTTGCATAAATTATTTGAAAGAATAAATCTTTTAGAGAAACTAATCCTGTATTCTCGATTTTTCCAGAAAGATAGGAAGAGGATGAATTGTACTTAAGGTCAAAAAGAGAAATCCCTCCTTTACTGCATTTAATTTGAACATCAGTCTGGTTTGTTGTTGAACTTGCTAATCTTTCTAAAAAAGGTATTAACCAAAACGAAATTAAAGAAGATATAGTTACGGTAAAGGCTATCAATAAAACTGTAGCCACTATAGGAGAAATTC
>JAWCMJ010000009.1:5941-9312 GCA_039091285.1 Candidatus Aenigmatarchaeota archaeon | reverse complement strand
TTTTAGCATGATGATTCTGCTTCTACGTTTGGACAATTAGTAGTTATTACAAGTTTATTAAAAGGCAAATCAACATCAACTATATTAAAGAATTTGTAGTTGTTTGCTGGAAGAACGTTATCTGGGATGTTATAATTTTTTATAGGTTCTTTAGAAGCTTCTGAGTAAAAAACTGTAGCTGTTAAATTCCTTAACTCAACCCCCATCGTATTTTTAAGAATCATTGTAATATTACCTTTTGTTGGAGTTGAATTTACTATTCTACATGAATAAACCTTAAAGTCTGCATAAATACACTGACTATAGGTTTGGTTTTCTAAACCTGATAAAGAAGACCTGATAAAGTTTGACGCCCAGTATGTTAAGATTGTTGCTATTACCATAGTTGCTCCTATCAACAAAACTGCAGCCACAAGTGGAGACAACCCCTTTCTCATACTTTTATTTTTATCTTTATGGTTAATAAATATTATCTTAAGTTTACCAATTTTAATTGATGAAAGGACAAGCTCCTTTAATAAGTTATAGCCTGACAGTTCTTTTAGGGATAATACTTATATTCCTTTTTTCCACCATGCTTTTTTCATTTTATTCAAGTTTTTTAAAGAGCGAAATAAAAAACAATCTCGAAAATTTGGCTATAAGCCTATCTAACAATATAATCGCATTTTACGAGTTCGCAAATACTTCAAACTTTTTCCCAAAAAATTCATCTTGTTTTTTAATAGGAGAAAAAAACCTTGAATTTCCTAAAAAAATCTTAAACAGGAACTATGAAATTTTTGTTAAACCTTCTGAAGAAAATTTTTTAATAGTAGCAACTACACAAGACCCTTTAGAAACTGTTGAGAATAAGATACCAAAAATTCAAGTTAGTTTTCAAGGAAAAATTAAAAGTGGGAAAAGCTCAAAGTTGTATTATTATAGATGTAACCTTAACAATTTTATTACAGATAAGGTTGTCCTTGGAGAATTGAATGCCAGTTCAAATTGATTTTGCATCTGCTGTTGGAATTTTTATAATAATCTTTGGAATTTTTCTAGCTTTTTTATTGAGCTACTTGACAAAATATTACGAAAATTCTAAACTAGCTAACTTAAAGAGAGTTGCCTATAGCTTATTTACCCTTCTAAAAATTGAGTTAAAAACAAAACTTTATAGAGTGCCTATCGAAATTTCAGAAATAAGTGGAAGTGAAAGAATTGATGAAATTTTAAAAATAAACTTAAATTTTGATGAAAAATGTGAAAAAAAAGCATGGCCATCTAGCTTAAGAGTTTATGACGGAGAGAATAAAGAAGTTGAGTTTGCTTTGTACAATCAAAGCTTCTGTGAGGATGGTTACTTGAAAAACTCTGACATAATTTTAAAGTCAAATTTTTCAGCATATCAAACAAAAATTTTTTTCTTATACTTTTCAGGAGAAAAAGTTGAAGGTTTAAGCTACTACCTGCCTTTTAAGGAAAGCTTGAGCTTTAATGTTAAAATTTATCCTCAAGAAGAAATTGAAATGTTATCGATAAGTAAATTAAAAGAACTGAGAAGTAGCGAATATGAAGATTTTATAAAAAAAATCGGATACTATAATTTTTACGTAGAAATAAGTGAGAAATGATGACTTTGTACGTTTGGGAAACCATAGTAGCGATTTTTTTAATCTTAATTTTTCTATTTTTAGCCTTTGTGCCAGAAGAACCGAAAATAAAAGGTAACTTGGAAGTGATTGGACTAAAGGCTTTAAAGACTCTTGACCAAACCAATGAGCTAAGAAAGTATGCTATGGAAAACGATACGGAAAATATTAAAAACAAGTTATCAAGTATGCTGCCTTATGGTATAGAATATGAGATATTAGTTTGTGATTATTCTTGTCCAAACTTTAATTTAGAAGAAAAAACTACAAGCGTAAGCTATCTTTTAGCAGGTGATGTTGGGAAGTTTAAACCAAAAGAAGTTGTTTTGCTTATGTGGTAAGATGAAGGGACAATCTTTTTTGATAACGGCAATAATTTTTATAATGGTCCTTGTTTTAATTAAATCATCAATAATTTTTCAGCAACCTCAAGAAGAAACTCTAATCTTTTTTGAGTTTGAAAACCTGAAAGAGGAGGTTATAAAAAGTGTGGAGTATTCGGTTTACGAAAAAGAGAATATAACAAAAAATCTTGAAAATTTTATCGAATTTTCAAGAAGTTCTTTTAGAAGAAAAGCTTTGGATTTTAAATCCCTTATTTTGGAAGTCTCAGTACCAAACGCTTTAGAAAGTAATGAATTGAACATAAGCATAAAAAACCTTTTAGGTTGTGAAATAATTTTTCTTAATTTAACTTTCAACAATTCAGCAAAAATTTTCGAAAGTATAGAGGATGGAGAAAAAATAAACACTAGCTTTCTTTTTTCTCAAAACCAAAACAGAAACTATAACTTAACAATCTTTTATAAAACTCCTTATACTCAGGATTTTGAAGAACTGGAAATAGAGGTTGAAATCGGCAAAAATAAGTTTTTGGGTTTTTTTGACGTTATGATTGAAGGAAAAAACATTAAGCTTAAAGATAAGATTATGAAGACTTACGAGCTACCAAATTAAAATTTAATAAAAAAGATAAGAATTAATATGAAAAAACTATTGTTTGTTATTGTATTATTATTTTTTTTGATTTCCACGTTAAAGGCAGAGAGTAGAACAAGCTATGTAAGGTTTAGGTTTGCTTACCATCTTGGGAGCAATAAAACAAATGATTTTTATAAAATTGGGGAATTAAAAGGAAGTATAGATGAACAAGAGATAAATATAGTAGGCTACCCTAATAACTTATCTAGTTTTTATTTTTGTAGTCATGATGAGGAGGAATTCGAGAAAGGGATGCTTCTGAGCCTCATCTATTCTGGAAAAACTCAGGACTTAAATTCAATTATTTTTTCAACAAATCAAGCAGAAGATTATACAGTTGAAATAAAGCAAAAGGTTGAAGGAACAAGTCTTATCTTAGCTTTTACGAACGGAAGTTATAGGCAGATTGAAAAAAATATTTATACTATTGAAAAGTATGGGATGCCGTCCCAACCATTTTCTCTCTATCCTCAATTATCATGCTGTATAGCAATGATTTTTAGAGATGATAAAATCTCCTTAAGAGGGGGTGAAACATTTAGGTATGGGATAAACAGGGTTTGTATGGAATACTCTGAGACAACTAAAGAAAATAAGCCAATAATAGAAGTGAGAAAATGTTAAAGGGGGTAAGTCAAATAGTATCTTATGTTCTAGTGATTTTAATAGTCTTTTCTGGGATGACTTTAATTCTATTTTTAAGTATACCGACAATAGAAAGAGCAAGAGAATCCTTAATACTTGGTGAAGGAATCG
>JAWCMJ010000009.1:0-5931 GCA_039091285.1 Candidatus Aenigmatarchaeota archaeon | reverse complement strand
TATCTCAAAAAATATAGAAGAAGTTGTATCTGAAGGAATAGGAAGTTTTAGGTCACTTTCACTAAAAATTACAGAAGGAGAGTACAAAGTAAATGAAAAAACAAACAGCATAGAATTTTACTATTCTCCAAAGAATTACCTACCAGAGCCGGGGTTTTTAAAAGAAGGAGAAATTCTTTTAGTTTCAGGATCTAACGCTATAGTTAAGGAGTTTGACCTAGATAAAGATAGCGAAAGTGAGATTGTTCTGGAAAATGAATTTTTAAGTGTAGGTATTATTAAAAGAGGAAGCAAGCAAAATTATGAGTTTATAAACACTAGCAAACTGATAAAAGTTATTAACTTTAAACCTAAGAACGTTAGCCTTATTCCTTCTGATACTTCAGTTTTTATAGATGATAAAGAAGATAGTTCTTATGGTTATGGGTATTCAGAAGGTTTAAACCTTAACAAAAGCTCTGTAAAAGCAGAGGCTTTGATACATTTGAACACAAGTTATGCAAGTTATGATTTGTTATATACCTTATACGCAGGAGCAGACTTTTTAATTATAAAAGTGTTGAACATAAGATACAACTAGTCTTGAAAAGAAATATTTAAATTTAATGATTAAATTTAATTATGTGCATTAGATACTGCACTTTGTTTAACGAATTAGAAGCCATATTATCTATACTTGGGTTTTTTGGGCTGGTTTTTTTAACGATTAATTACCTAACTCGAAGAAAAATTAGTGGATATAAAAAGAGAAATTTGATTCTATTCTTCATTTTTATAGCCTTGCTTTCGTTAGCTTTTGTTCCTCAAAAAGATTGTAACATTTTTTCTGATATAATTCTATGCAAATATATGGGAATTATATGCGCACAATGTTGAGAGTTTATGGTAAGAGTTAAAAAAAGATTTTTTCATGTTAGACAAAACTTAAAAAGAACAAAAGTCAATTGGTTCAGAAAAATTTTTGACAAATTCTGGAAGAAGAGAAAAAGATATTAATTTATATATTATAGAAAAAAAGATATGGTAAACTATATTTTTATTAGTGGTGGGGTAATTTCTGGTTTGGGTAAGGGGATAACAACAGCCTCTATAGGAAAGGTTCTTCAACTAAAAGGCTATAGTGTTACAGCAATTAAAATAGACCCTTACATCAACATAGACGCTGGCACTTTAAGACCTACAGAACATGGAGAAGTTTGGGTAACAGAAGATGGTGGAGAAATAGATCAAGACCTAGGACATTATGAAAGGTTTTTAGATGAAAACATAAGCAAAGAACACAACATAACAACAGGACAAATTTACTATACAGTTATAGAAAAGGAAAGGAGGGGGGAGTACTTAGGAAAGACTGTCCAACCAATTCCCCACATAACGGACGAAATAAAAAGAAGGATTAGAGCTATTTCTGAAAAAACAAAAGTAGATTTTGTACTAGTTGAAGTTGGTGGGGTTGTTGGTGATTATGAAAACGTTTTGTTCTTGGAAGCTGCTAGACAGATGAAGCTTGAAGGAGAAAAAGTTATTTTTGTTCATGTAACATACTTGCCAGTTCTTAAGACTTTAGGAGAAATGAAATCAAAACCAACTCAGCATTCTGTAAAAGAGTTAAGGTCTTTAGGTATTCAACCAGACTTTTTAATTTGTAGGTCAGAAGAAACCGTGGATGAAGTAAGAAAAGATAAAATAGCACTTTTTTGTAACGTGAAAAAAGAAGATATAATCTCAAACCCAAACCTTGAGAACGTTTATGAACTACCTTTGTTATTTGAAGAACAGAAGTTAGGAGATAAAATACTTAAAAAACTTGGGCTTGAACCAAAGCCATCTGTAATGGCTGAATGGAAAAAATTCGTAGAAAAAATGAACCACACAAAAAAAACCGTAAAAATTGGAATAGTTGGAAAATATTTTGACGTAGGTTTATATCGCTTACCAGACTCGTACATTTCTGTAATAGAAGCTGTGAAACACGCTGCAGCAAACAACGAAGTTAAGCCTCAAATAGAATGGATTGACTCAAAGGAATTTGAAGAAGATGAGAAAAATGTTTCTATACTTGACTCGCTTCAAGGAGTTATAGTACCAGGAGGTTTTGGAAAAACTGGAATAGAAGGGAAGATTCTAGCAATAAAGTATGCTAGAGAAAAAAACATCCCTTTTTTGGGCTTATGCTTAGGGTTACAACTGGCTGTGGTTGAGTTTGCAAGGAACGTTTGTGGGTTAAAAAAAGCAAACAGCACAGAGTTTGACCCAAAAACCCCCTATCCTGTCATTGATATCTTACCAGAACAGAAAAAGGTTTTAAAAGAATCGAAGTATGGAGCTAGTATGCGACTAGGAGCTTATCCTGCACTTCTAAAAAAAGGAACATTAGTTTGGAATTTATATGGAAAAAAAGAAAAAATCAGCGAAAGACATAGACATAGGTATGAAGTCAACCCAAAATTCCATGAAATTTTGCAGAGAAATGGACTAGTATTTTCTGGGGTTTCTCTGGATAAAAGACTTGTTGAGTTCATAGAATTACCAAACCATAAGTATTTTGTTGGTACTCAAGCACACCCAGAATTCAAGTCTAGGCCTTTGAAACCATCTCCACTATTCGATGGCTTAATTAAAGCTTGTATGTAAAAAATAATTATGGCTAACTACTTTTATTTCATAAGGCCGGATGCAGCAAGAGCTTTAGAAGAGCCTATGATCAAAAAAATTTTACCAAGATATACTAAAGCTGTAGAAAATCAAGTTTGGGCAAATTTTCAAATAGCCAGAAGAGTTATTTTTGAGTTTGAGAAAAGCTTAAGCTCAGAAAAACTTTGGAAGATTCACTCTGAATTGATGAAAAAATTTTATGAGATAAGAGAAGTTTGTGACAAGAAAAAAATTAACCTGAAAGAATTTGAAATCCCAAGATATTCTTTAATTGACTTGAAGATTATGCTTACGAAAGAAATAATGGAAGAGTGTAAGTTATGTGAAAGGAAATGCCACGCTAAAAGACTTGAAGGAGAGAAAGGTGAGTGTAAAGTTGGAAAAGAAAGTTTAATTTCTTCTGAAACAATCCATCTGGGAGAAGAAGCCCATATTACTCCTAGCCACACAATTTTTTTCATGGGTTGTAATTTTCATTGTCAGTTTTGTCAAAATTATACTATAAGTCAATGGTTTGAACAAGGCTATTTTATCGACCCAAAAGAATTAGCAGGAATTATTGAAAAAAGAAGGAAGCAAGGCTGTAGAAATGTTAATTTTGTTGGAGGAGAACCTACTCCAAACCTTTTAAACATCCTCGAAAGCTTAAAGTGTTGCAACTCTAATGTTCCTGTAGTCTGGAATTCCAATTTTTATATGAGCGAGAAAACTATGGAAATTTTGGAAGGAGTTGTTGACCTTTACTTACCAGATTTTAAGTATGGGAACGATGAATGCGCTTTTAGACTTTCAAAAGTTAAGAATTATTTTGAAGTTGTTTCAAGAAACCATCTTATATCTGCAAATCAAGCCGAAGTTACTGTCAGACATCTTGTTTTACCAAATCATATCGAGTGCTGTAGTAAGCCTGTGTTAAAGTGGATTGCAGAGAACATTCGAGAAAAATGCATAGTCAACATAATGGACCAGTACAGACCTGAATTTAAGGCGATGGAACAGATAGATATAAATAGGAGCATTACCCAAGAGGAATTTGAAGAAGTTGTGAATTATGCAAAAAAACTAAATATAAACTATATAACGTGATTATATGCCAAGGGCAATCTTTTCAGGAAGTATAAGCTTTGGGTTGGTTAACATCCCGATCAAAGTTTATCCTGCAGCTGAAACTAGGATGATTTCTTTCAACAACTTGCACAAGGAGTGCGGCACTCCTTTGGTCTATAAGCGTTGGTGCCCAAAATGTCAGAAAGAAGTAACTTGGCAGGATATAGAAAAAGGATACAAGATAACTAAGGAAAAATATATTGTTGTTACAAAAGAGGATATAGAAAAGCTAAGACTTAAGACAACTAAGGTTATAGAAATCCAAGAGTTTGTTGATGCTTCACAAATCGACCCAATATTTTTAGAAAAAAGTTATTATGTCGCTCCAGAAGAAACTGGAGTAAAAGCTTATTCTCTTTTTGTCGAAGCTTTAAGAGTTACTAATAAAGTTGCCATAGGAAAAGTTGTGATGAGAAATAAAGAGTATTTAGTTGCTATAAGAGCTTTTAAAAAGGGCTTAGCTATGCATATTCTTCATTATATAGGGGAGGTCAAAGAGATAGAGGAATTGAGTGAACTTAAAAACCTAGTTACAGTTAAGGAAGAAGAGCTTAAGCTTGCTCAAGCTTTGATATCAAAACTAACAGAATCAGAATTTGATATTTCAAAGTTTAAGGATAATTACACAGAAGAGCTTATGAAACTAATAAAAGCAAAAGCAGAAGGTAAGGAAATTGAGGTTAAAGAAGCACCTGTTGAAGAAGCTAAAGATCTTATGGAAGCTCTGAAAGCTTCTGTAGAAAGTGTAAAGAAAAAGAAAAAAGGAGAAAAATAGTCTTGCTGTTGTATTTAAAGAATAGCAATTTTAACCACTCTTAGTGAATTATATAACAAAAATAGCATAAATTAAAGGAATATTCATATTCTTTTGAAAAGAACTATTAAAGTAAAAGATAGTGTTTTGCTAAACTATCTTAAACAAAAGGAGGTGAGAAGCTCTGACTTTATGGAATTATAAAATCCAACCTATGCTAGCAAAGTTGTCAAACCCGTTTGATTCAGATGAGTTCCTTTTTGAGATTAAAGTTTCTTTGGTGTAATACAAAGAAACGATCATATTCGATGGAACGAGATGTATAAGCTATATAGATAAAGAAAACAAGTCTGTTAAATTTCTTAACAGAAGATTAATTTTTTTTGAAGAAAGATATCCAGAAATGAAAGATTTATGGAAAGATGTTGAAGCAAGAAAAATTATTCTTGACGGAGAACTTATAGTCTTTGAGAAGGGCAAACCTAACTTTTATAAGCTTTCAGAAAGGGAGCACATAGGAGATAAGCTGAGGATAAAAATATTATCAAAGTTAATGCCAGCCACTTATGTTGTTTTTGACATCTTACATTTGGACGGTGTAGATGTCATCGACAAACCTTTAGTTGAGAGAAAAAAGATCTTGGAAAAAGTTGTTAAAGAAAGTGATAGAGTTTTACTTTCAGCCTACGTAATCGGTAAGGGGAAAAAATTTTTTCAAGAAGTCAGAAAGAAAGGGTTGGAAGGAATAATAGCAAAGCGCTTAGATTCAAAGTATGAAGTAGGGAAAAGGAGCAAAAACTGGCTAAAAATAAAATTCTTAAAAACTTTAGATTGTGTTATTGTAGGATACACAAAAGGCGAAGGTTGGCGTGAAAAATACTTTGGAGCTTTAGTTTTGGCCTGCTTTTATGAAGGAAAGTTAGATTATGTAGGAAGATGCGGTACAGGCTTGGATGAAAAAGGGTATGCAGAGCTTACAGAGGAGCTAAAAAAATTGAGAATAGATTATTGTCCTTTAGAAGAAAAACCAAAACTTCCTTCTGATTTGATAATAAACTGGGTTAAGCCTAAGCTTATATGTGAAGTAAAGTTTATGGAGATAACAAAAGATTTACAACTAAGAGCTCCTTCCTTTGTAAGGTTAAGGAACGATAAGAATTTGGAAGATTGCATCTTAGAGATTTAAAAGCCTAATGCTATTTTAAAATTATGAAAAAAGAAAGGAATTTTTACAAATTCACAACGATTTTTTTAATTTTGATATTGGCTATTTTATTCTTTTGGTATTTGCTAAGCAATTTCTTCTCAACTTTTTTTGCTTTGCCACAACTCTCAACAATAGGTTTTGTCTCTTCTTCTGTCTCTGTTGAAATAAAAGAAGATGAAGGAATCGTTAGGCTAACAAGCGATTGCAA
>JAWCMJ010000089.1:513-2707 GCA_039091285.1 Candidatus Aenigmatarchaeota archaeon | reverse complement strand
ATATTCAATTTAAAAATATTCGAGATTAATTTCAATCATGCTCAAACTAATAATTTTTGATGGTGAAGGAGTTTTGTACACAGGGAAAAAGGCAATCAAAATTTTTGAAAGGGAATACAATAAGTTCTTGAAAAATTTTGGGGTAAAGTTTGAAGATCAGCATAAAATTTGGCTAAAGCTTTATCCTAAAATTTCCTCCGGAAAGATTTCTTTGAGAAAAGCTAATAAGATTGTCTACAAGAAACTTGGAATTCCAGCTTCAAAAGTTGAAGAATGGTTGAGAAAAGATAAAGAAATAAACTTAAAACACATGAAACTTTATAAGAACAGAAAAAAATTGTTAGAAAGAATTAAGGCTGAAGGAATAAAAATTGCTATCCTTTCAGATACTGTTCATCCTTTGAAATGGAGGTTAGAACTTTTCAAAAAGTTTGGTTTTAAAAAAGGTAAGCATTATGATAAACTTTTTCTCTCTCGCTTAATTGGTTATGAAAAACCTCATCCAAAAGCTTACTTAAAAGTTTTAGAGTATTTTAAAGTTAAACCAGATGAAACAATTTTTGTTGGACATGATAAAAAAGAAATGGAAGGTGCAGAAAAGGTTGGAATAAAAGCAGTTTCCTGGAAAGAACTAAAGGAAATTTCAAAAAATATTTAAAAACATAGTTAAAATTATGAGGAAAATAGTTTTAATGGTTGCATTAGCTGTTATAGCTATTGGAATGGGAGGATACTTTTATTACTTAAGTTTGAAAGAAGCAGAAGCTGCAAAAGAAGCTTGCATTAAAGCTTGTATGGAAGCAAAAGCTAGCGAAATGAACCTTAACGATGGGCCATGCCTTTCTAATAAAATAATAGATAATTGGGTTTGTGATGTAGCTCATAACCCAAGAGAGCCTGTGGATAATATAGAGGAAAATCAATGCCCAGAATATGGAAAAACAGCTTTTCATTTTGTTGAAGTGGACCCAAACTGCAACTTCATAAGAGCAGTTTAATTTTTAAAAGAGTTTTTAACTGAAAACTCTAAGGTTTTTTACGTAAATTTCTAGTTTTTTATACACGCTTTTTAAAGCCTCCAAATCATCTTCACAATGCTCAACTATTTCCTTTTTTGCTTTATCGTTTTTCTTTAAAAACTGGAAATAAAGTTCTTGAACATTTTTTCCGGTTATACTTAAGTTTTTCTTTATTCCTAAGAATCTAGAGACTTCATCTAGCCTGTAACTTGCAAGAGCTAAGTTTTCTTTAGCAAACTTACATAAATCTAAAATTTTTGTTTCGAACAAAATCGATGCGTCAATGCTATGCTTAATTGCTCTAGTTAAAAGAAAAGGAATGTCAAAACCAGAATGCCAAATGATTAAAGTTTCGTTCTTATTTTTTCTTATAATTTCTAAAGCCTTTTCCACAGTTTCTTTCTCTTTTTCTGGCTCGTCAGTAAAAATTATTTCTTTTTTTCCATTTGGTAAAATAAAACCAACAGCAATTATAATTCCTATATCTGCATGAAGCGAAGAGGTTTCCAAGTCTAAAAACATCATACTTTTTCATAAAACCTTAAACAACTTAAAGGTTTCCCTACTTCACTTCCGCTGAAGAGCTTTTAAGAGTTCTTTAGAAAGGGGAGAACTATAGTCCACTTTAAAGTATGTATATCTTTTCTCCTTTTCTTTTTTTAAATAACCCATTGTTACCAGTTGGTTTAAGTAGGCTGACTCTACTGCCCTAGCTCTTTTTGTTTTTTCAGCAACCTGTGAGGCTGTAGCTCTTTCAAGTTGATAGATGGAAAGAAAAGTTGGGAGTAAGTGCTCAGGCAATATTAACTTAAGCTTTGGTAAATTTTCCAAAATTTCCAATCTTTTTTTTAAAATATAGAGTAAATTTTCCGCATCACTTAGCCTTTTTTCTAATTCTTCTAATTTTTTCTCGAGGGCCATTAAAATTATTAAGTTTACAAAAAGATAAATCCTTTCGAAATCATAAAATAGCTGTCCAAACAATTTTATTAAATGAAGTACTGTAACAAATGCAACAAAACTTACTCGAACAAAATAAAAGTTTGTCCAGAGTGTGGAAACAAGCTAGTAAAAGTTAGTTATTAGTTACTTGATTTCCTTAAGAGTTTTTATTCCAAGAACTTCAAAGTAGTCTACTTCTTCCCCAACTTTAACTTTTTATTTACCATCTTGCG
>JAWCMJ010000089.1:0-473 GCA_039091285.1 Candidatus Aenigmatarchaeota archaeon | reverse complement strand
TTTCTTTCAACTATTGGAACCTCTACCACTTCGTCTGCAGGTTTAACTATACTATGTCTTCTACCATCAAACAAACCTATAGCTTCAACTCTTGCTTTAGCAGCGCCATGCTTTCCTGATTTGCTTACATCTACCCTTTCAACTCTGCAAGGCTCATTATCTATTAAAACAAAACCATTCGGTTTTAAATCTTTTATAACAGCTGTTGTCTTGCTCAAAATCTCACTTCCTTGTCACAAGGAGAATATCTTCTCTTTTAACAGTTACTCTTTTTGCATGATGTGCTACAGTTACTGCATCTATGGCAATTTTCTCTGCAACCTCTAAAAGATAATTCTTTAGCTCTTTCACAGCTTCTAGGGAAACTCTATCAGCTCCAACTTCTTTTCCTGCTTTTTTTGCTATTTTTTCTATCGCTAACAACGGAAAATCTTTAACCATACTATTACCTTTTTTACTTTTACCTTAAAACT
>JAWCMJ010000088.1:608-2744 GCA_039091285.1 Candidatus Aenigmatarchaeota archaeon | reverse complement strand
AGGGAAAAAGATGAATGAAATAGAGAATCTAATAAAAAAAATCAAAAGAAGTAAGAAAAGAGCTGTTATATTAAAGACTCTGGACGAATTATTAGAAAAAGTAAAAGAAGAAAATGAATTACAAAAACTTCAGATTATGGCAAGAGAAAAAGAAAGAGATGAATACAAAAAAGAGCTTGACGAGATTCATAAATCTATAAGTTATAGAATAGGTAGGTGGATAGCTGAGACAAGAATTGGCAGTAAACTCAAGAAAATTTTATGGAAATATATAAGATAGATAAGATGTTCGATTTCGAAAAAGAGAAGAAAATCAACAAAGAAAGAATAAAAAGATTAGCAAGTTGGTATAGGGATAAAAAAGAAGCACCTTTACAAATAGATGCTGAATTGCATAAGAGGTGTAACTTGAGATGTATTTTTTGTGCAAGGTATGATGAACATGAAAAACTTAATGAAGAATCGAAGAAGTATGAAATGTCAGTTGAAAAATGGTTGGAGATAGTAGAAGAAGCTGCAGAGCTTGGTACAGTTGTGTTTAACATAGAAGGAATAAATGAGCCTCCTGCAATTCCCGAACTTTTCTTTCCCGTGATAAAAAAAATAAAGGAAGTTGACCTTTATGGGATTGTCACTACGAATGGGACTCTTTGGAAAAATAATCAGCTTAAAGATTTAATTGAGATAAATTGGGATAGAATTCATTTTAGTTTACATTCCTCAAAACCAGAAATTCATGATAAACTAACTGGAATGAAAGGAAGTTTTAAAAAGGCTGTTAGAATTATTCAAAACTTGAACAAGTGGAAGAAAAAATTAAAATCAGAAAGACCGATGCTCAACATCAATATCTGTGTAAACAAACTTAACTTTCGAGAATTGCCAAAAATTGTGAAATTAGCTAAAACTTTAAAAGCTGATTACATTTTCACTGAACCAATAATGGCTTACACAGAAATGGGAGAAAAACTGAAACTTAGTAAAAAAGAGTTGGAAGAGCTTTCTACAATCATCAAAAATGCGGAAAAAATAGCGAACGAATTTGAAATAGATAACAATTTTGCCACTCAAGACAAAAACCTTGAAAAAGAAATTGTGAAGAAAACTAGCAATATGAAAGGTTTGTTGGTTAAAAATGCAAAAGATTTACCAGACGGTCTTATATCTGCTCCTTGTTTTAAGCCATGGGAAAGAATAGCAATAAGATTTAATGGACTTACTGGTCATTGTGGTTTCGTAGAAGAAGGGGAAAATGTGAAAGAAAAGAGCTTGAAAGAAATATGGTTTGGAGAATATTTCAAAAAAGCAAGAGAAAGAATGCTGAAAAAAGAGCTTTTTTCACATTGCCATAAATGTGTTCCAAGTGATTTTACCCAGGGAAAAAGATTTAGAAAAGAACTTATGGAATTTTTAGGGATTGAGCATGAAAGAGATAATTGATAGTTTATCAATGTGGCAAAAAAATGGAAAGGGATATCCAATACAGATTCAAATTCATCCCACAAACTATTGTAACCTAAACTGTATATTCTGTCCTACAAGAGCTTTAGTTAAAGAACTCGACAGAAAAAAAGAATTGACTAAGGAAGAATGGCTTAAAATTATCGATGAAGGAAATAGATTGGGAGTAAGAGAATGGCATATTTGTGGAGGTGGTGAGCCGCTTTTCTTCACTGAAGACGCCTTAACAATAATGAAAAAGATAAAGAAATCGGGAAAATATGGAGAGCTTATTACAAATGGTACGTTCTTTCAGGAAGAGGTAGCAAGAGAGCTTGTGGAAATGGAATGGGATAAAATTTATATAAGCTTAGATTCTCCAAATCAACGGACTAATGATTTTTTAAGGGGAAAATGCTACCAGAAGATAATCGAAGGCGTAAAAAATTTAGTAAAATGGAAGAAAAAACTTCAAACAAAGAAGCCTTCTTTATATTTTCATTCAGTAATTTGCAATAAAAACTATAAGCAAATTCCAGGATTAATGAAATTAACTCGTAAGCTAAATTTGGAAGGCGTATGCCTAAATGCTCTAAACATATGGAAACCAGAAATAGATAAGTTAAAGTTAAACGAGAAAGAGAAAATTGAATTAAAAAAGATCTTGAAAAGAAGTGAAAAAATTGCAAGCGAGTT
>JAWCMJ010000088.1:0-551 GCA_039091285.1 Candidatus Aenigmatarchaeota archaeon | reverse complement strand
CTTTGCTTCCGTTGCGTGTTATTATCCTTGGTACAATATTTCCATATTTGCTGATGGAAACGTCTTACCATGTTTCATTTTAAAAGATAAGAGTGAAAATGTAAGAGAGAAAACTTTAAAAGAAATTTGGTTTGGTAGTTATTTTAACGAAATAAGAAAAGCGTTTTTGAAAAATAAATTGAAAGTAGATTGCTCCAAATGCAACCCGTGGAATTTGCCAAAAATGGAAGAAATAAGAAACAAACTGTCAACGGTAAAATCATGAAACATTTTGTTCAATGCCCAAATTGTGAAGAAAAGTTTGAAATAAAGTATGCGAGAACTTTTGCCTGTGGTTCTTGTCCTTCTGTAGTTCATTGTGATTTTATTAAATGTCCTGAATGTGGACAAGAATTTAAGAAAAGCCAAATGAAAACATTCTTATAAAGAGTTTAAAAGCTTCTTTCTAATCTCTTTATTTTTCATAAATTGAGAAAAAACACAGAATTTACATTCCCTTCTTATAATTTTGTTTATAAAAGTATTCCTTTGTTCATCAAAATACTCACCAA
>JAWCMJ010000087.1:0-2752 GCA_039091285.1 Candidatus Aenigmatarchaeota archaeon | reverse complement strand
GGAGAAAGGATTCATCCTTCAAGCAAAAATAAAATAGGAAAAAATGTGGAAATGGATAATGTGCTTATAGGGGCAAATGTAAGAGTTGGTAATAACGTCAAGCTAAAAAATGTTTGTATAGAAGATAACTGCATAATAGAAGATGGAGCTGAGATAGAAGATTCTGTGCTTTATTTTGCAGCAAGAGTTGGTGAGAAAACTAAAGTAAAGAAATCTATCGTTGGAAGGTTTGCTTACACAGGAAAAAGAAGCGAAATAGGAGGTTATAATATAGATAAAGTTTCTGTAGTAGGAAATAATGTAAAAATGGGTGATGAATGGATAATATGGGAAGGTGAGCTTTTAGCCACATATTCTCCGCAAAATATGAGGAAGATTAAAAAAGCAACTTTAAACAACCAAGACTTGTATAAAATTGTTAACGTGGATAATGACATTATATTCTTTGTTAACAGAAAAACTCTTTACGAAGATTATAAAGGAATGCCTCCTCCTGTTTTCAAAAGGGTTTAGCTTAGCTTGTATCTTAAGAAAGCTCCTATTCCCCCCAATTCTTTAAACTGAGCGCCTTCGCTGCTTTCTGTTGAGATAAACTCAATTTTACTTCCTAAGTTTTTTGCTTTTTCACTCAAACTTTCAACTAATTCTTCTACACTTTCAACATTCATAACCTGCTTACATTTCTCACAGTATTGGTTTTCAGTTTTATTTCTAGGCAAATCTTTTTCCTGTATTGAATTACACTTATTGCATTTAAGTTTAACATGAACAAAATCAAAACCTTCTGAAATCAGTAAAGTATCAACAGCTCCTGCTTCCAAAGCTTTTATAGTTTCCTTAAAACCGTAAGTAACATTTCCTCCCTTTTGTAGCTCAGAGAAAAATTTATTCATTATTTCCTTTTCCTTCATTATAGAAGCCTTTTCAAGCAGGTCTTCTGACCTGTTAACAAGTTCTCTTAGTCCATATTCCCCTGTATAGCTTGTATCTTTTATTCCCAAAATTTTTTTCTGAATTTCATGGTGTAAGTAATTTCCTTGGGCAAAAGTTTCTTTTGTCGGTCCTGGACCACCAATCAAAACTCCTTTCAACTCAGACTCTTGCAAAAAAAAGTTTGAGGCAATTTCTCCTACTCTAGTAAAAAACTCATTTAAGGCATCTTCTCGAATCCTGTCATACCTTTTCTGTGAATTATGCACAACTATACCATTTGCAACAAAAGAATTAACCCCTGGAACATGTAAGTCATAAAATTCCTTACTTGTTTTAATTTCTTTTATTTCCTTTACAGTCACTGTAATTAATCCAGAGTTATAAATTTTTTCTAATAAATTTGCTAGTTGTCTATTTTTTAACTTTCTGTCGATTTCTTTAACCAACCTTTTAAAAGACGGGTATCCTATACTTCTTTTTCCAAGGAGAAACATACCATATTTTCTGAAATTCTCTTTTTTGAACCCATGCATTTCTATTAACTTCCTTATATAAATTCCAGGTGTAGGGACTCTTGTCGATTTTCCACTTTTATATTTGCGAATTATTGAGAGAAGTCTTTTCTTTTTTTTCAAAGAGGAAAAGTTAATTTCTTTTTTAAAATTTTTAATGTAAATAGGATTTGTGATTCTTAGTTCGTATCGGTTGAACTTATCGGGACCTCTTACGCTTGAGATTATCCCAAAACGAATTAAAATCAGTTGAAGTTTTTTTATAATGTTTTCATTCGTCATTCTCATTCCAATACCAGTCTTATCAACATAGCCTTCAGCGTCAAACAATCCTTTTAAGAAATACCTTAGCTTTTGGTTTGGTAAAACAAGTATGGCAGTATCTATATCTTTATTTTTTCTAGGTTTTGAAATATTTGGAAAGTTTAGCGTTAGGAAATATGCAAAAGATTTTTTGTAAATCCTCAATTCATACGAATTTCTTCTTTTTAAAATCGTTGGTTTTTTGTGAATAAGTTTGGTAACAGCTCTTCTATAAAAATTTAGAATTTGTAAATCTTTATCATAAAGTATTATTCTATTCTTATCTATTGTTCCATCACCTGCAAAATAACCTAATAATTGTAAAAATTCCTTACTAATTTTTTTGTTATCCTTCGTTTTTACTCGGAATTTGGAAAGATAGAGTAACATGTCTCCCCTAGTAAGTTCGTCTACGTTTTTTTCTTCTATACCATTTTTTCCTACTACAAAAACAGTATGCTCTGGAGTTAGAGTTATCGAAGTAGAAGGTTCTTTAAGGAATAATTCATAAGATTTTTCGGCCTTTCTTTTGAAGATTTCAAAAGAATTAGTAAAACAGTACTTAAAATTTTTGAGAGAATACGAAAGGATTTTTTCATTTGAAGAAAGCTCTTTTATTGGAACAATATTTCCATTTTCCAATTGTATTAGTGTATCCTCACTAACGCACATTCCTCCCTTAACACTCTTTGAAGGTACAGTAGATTCTATTTTCTTTAGTTCTTCAACAGATTTGCCTTTAAGCAAGCCAATGTTAGCTTCGTTCGCATCTAGAACTATTAAACCATAAACTTCTCTTTCTCTCAGCATTTCTTTCAAAGGGTTGAGAACAAAAACTTGATCGCAACGATAAATTTTTGTTGAAAGTTTTTCTGGAGGCTCTAAACTCCAAATTCTTACATCTGAAATTCCAGGGTCAGAAGAAACATTTCCACAAAAAACCACCAAACCATTTTCAGGAGTTGTTCTAAAAAGTCTTAAGTGTTGAATTATTTTTTCTAAAG
>JAWCMJ010000086.1:0-2779 GCA_039091285.1 Candidatus Aenigmatarchaeota archaeon | reverse complement strand
AACCATTGAAAAATATGGCCCCGACGCTACCCGCTGGTATATGGTAAGTAATGCACCTCCTTGGGATAATCTGAAATTTGATACCGAAGGTATTGTGGAAGCACAACGTAAGTTCTTTCGTGCTTTTTACAATACTTATTCCTTCTTTGCCCTTTATGCCAATATTGATAACTTCACCTACAAAGAACCTGAAGTGCCCCTACAAAAAAGAACAGAACTCGATCAATGGATCTTGTCAAAACTCCATTCACTAATTATACAAGTAGAACAATCGTTTGATGATTACGACCCCACCAGAGCCGTAAGAGCAATGGAAGATTTTACAGTAGATGACCTGAGCAACTGGTATGTACGTCTTAGCCGCCGTCGCTTCTGGAAAGGCGAATGGAATGAAGATAAAATAGCTGCCTATCAAACCCTTCACACTTGCCTGAAAACAATATGCATCCTTGCCTCACCCATTGCACCCTTCTTCACTGATCTCATCTATCAAGCCCTCACAAAAAATATTGCACAACCCAAAAAATTATCCGTACACCTGGAAGATTTCCCGCAAGCCATTCCAACCTTCATAAAAAAAGAACTTGAAGAAAAAATGGAATTGGCACAACTAATTTCAGGGATGGTATTAAGCTTAAGAAAAAAAGAAAATATAAAAGTACGCCAGCCCCTGCAGAAAATTATTATTCCTGTACACAGCGAAGCCCAAAGAAAAAAAATAGAGGAAGTAAAAAACCTAATTCTGGCAGAAACCAATGTTAAGGAAATAGAGTTTCTGGATGCACAACAAAATTTCATCGTCAAAAAAATTAAACCTAATTACAAATCACTGGGCCCAAAATATGGATCCTTGATGAAGTCCATCACCTCAGCACTGGAAAATTTTTCAGATGAACAAATTATGCAACTGGAAAAAGAAAAAAAATATACTCTTTTTGTTAATAACACTCCCATTGAACTGGAAATTTCAGACGTGGAAATACTCACACAAGACATTCCCGGATGGTTGGTAACCACCGAAAAAGGAGTTACTATCGCAATTGATGTAAGAATCACGGAAGCCCTGAAAAATGAGGGAATCGCAAGAGAAATGATCAACCGGATTCAACACCTTCGAAAAGAATTAGGATTTGATGTAACCGATAAAATAACAATCTATTGTGAAAAAAATGTTTTCATAGAAGAAGCAGTTAAACATTTCAAACATTACATTTGTTCCGAAACATTAGCAAATGACATACTTATCTATGAATTTTACGATGAAGATAAAAAAAATATAATAGAAATAAATGAACAAAAAATAAAAGTACAACTAACAAAAACCAAATACCATGGCCAAAAAAGCAACAAAAACAACTAAGAAAACTGTAGCTAAAAAAACTGCTACTAAAAAGTCAACTGCTAAAAAAGCCGCCGCTAAAAAATCAACAGCTAAAAAAGCTGGTGCTAAAAAATCGGCTGCTAAAAAAGCAACGACTAAAAAAAAAAGTAAGTAGTAGTTCTACAGTTTCAGGGAAGAAGAAAAATAAATCTTCATTTCCTAAAAAGAATAAGAACAAGAAGCTTTCTTCCTCCGGATCTCTGGTAAAAAAAGGAGGTTCGGGAAAAGCCAAAAAGGCAGCTCCCGGTAAAAACAAGAAAGCTTCTTTTTCATTGAAGCAAAAAGAAAAAAAACAAAGGTCAGCATCCGCATCCAAAAGAAAAAAAGAAAAGAAATCCCCTGCTAAATTAAGCTCCTCAACATCTAAAAATACAAAAGAAACAAAAACAACATCTCAAAAAAATACTCTTAGAAATAAGAAAAAAGATAAAACCCCAAAAACTGCTCCATCTAAAAAAACATCTTCTATTGACACTAACAAAAAAGTTAAACCATCCCCCCAAAAAACAAAAAAAGAAAAAAAACGTAGCACTCCTTCCAGAGTTTCTAAAAAAGAAACTATTCCTGCCAAAAAGAAAAAAACAAAAACATTCAACGAAAATGACATAATAGAAGAACCTCTTCCTTCACAAACTGTTGAGGAAGAAGAAATGGAGGATGAAGAAGTAAATGTGGATATAGATCCTTCTGTTCTTGTCGGAGAAGATGCACAAGTAACAACAGATGATGACGAAGAGGATGAAGACAGCCCATACATCCCAAAGAAAAGTACACCCAGCATGATAAAAGGAAAAGTGCGTCCCCTCTTTGAAGAAAAAAACATCCCTAAACCCAAATGGACTCCTCCGAAAGAAGAAGTTAAAAAACCAATACAGAAAAAAGAAGATAACAGAACCCGTTATTCTGATGAAGAACTGGCCGAGTTCAAAGCCATTATTCTCCAGAAACTGGAAGAAGCACGCAGCAATTATCAGGAATTAAAAGCTGCCTTAACTCACAGTGACGCCCATGGCACCGAAGACACTCACGCTACCTTCAAACTTATGGAGGATGGCTCTGAGACCATGACACGTGAAGAAATAGCCCAACTCGCTGCCCGTCAGGAAAAATTCATCAAAAATCTAGAGAACGCATTAATCCGTATAGAAAATAAAACATACGGAATATGCCGCGTAACCGGAAAACTTATTCCAAAAGAACGGCTACGACTTGTACCACATGCCACTCTGAGCATAGAAGCAAAAGAAAAATTAAATCGCTGATATTTTCCCTGAAATAATGAAATTTGAGGCCGATTTAGTATCGGCCTTTTTTATTTTTTATGAAAAAACTTTTGCATCAACCTATAATATACATCGCCATCGTTTTATTGCTTGACCAAGCCCTTAAACTCTGGAT
>JAWCMJ010000085.1:0-2785 GCA_039091285.1 Candidatus Aenigmatarchaeota archaeon | reverse complement strand
CAACTATTTTCATTATTTTTGGCTTATAATCTTTTTCAACCTTTGATTCTTTTGTTATAAAACTTATAGTTTCTTCATCAAACCCATACTTCTTTTTTGCATAATCTTTAAATTCCTCCTCTTTCATTCTTTCTTTCAAATTCTTTAGTTCATCAACAATTTTTTTCTGTTCTACCAAATCTTTCAATATCTCTGCTCTTCTTAAATTTTCAAAATTTGGGTTTTGAACTTTCTTTACTATTTCCCCATTTATATAAACCTCGTTATTATACTCTTTCAACTTTCCTATAATTAGAACCAAATCACCAACTTCTATATCTTGAACTAATTCTGTTTTCTCTCTAAACGTTTTTACCCTCATTGCTTCGCTTCCGTCATCAACTGTTATTGTAGAATAATTCCCATCATCACTTGAAAATTTGTCTATAACAGTAGCTACTAAATTTACTCTAGAGACTTTTTGACCCAAAGGTGTAACTACATAGCTTTCTTTCATTCTTTCTTTTTCCCCAGGAAAATACTTCCCATAAACTAAATCAAAAATTCTCACTTTTTTTGCAGGCAATCTTTTCACAACCATTTTCACATCTTCTGCAAAATTCCTGGCCTTGGCTCGAATAAAGTTCCATTACTTTTTAATTCATTCAACATTTTTTCTATGTCAAATTCTTTTAACCCTTTACTTTTAGCCATTTTAACTATATCTTCTTTTGGTATGTTTTTCCCCAAAGTATTAGATAGCTCTTCTATTACATCTAATAGTATTCTGATTTTACTTCTTTGTGCAGCTGTCATATGTCCTTCAACTCTGTCTATATCGATTTTACCGATTTCTGGGTCGAAACCAAATTGCCTTAAAGAGGCTTTCATCAAGTTTATAGCTCTTATAGCATCTTCTTCTCTAACCTCACTCCTTAGTTGAATTTTAGCTGAAGCTTCAGAAAGTCTGATAAGAGCTTCGTACTGCCTTAAAGTTATTGGTACAGGAGCTTCTTCACCGCTTACTTTTTCTCTCAACTTAACAAAGAAGTCTTTTATAGCTTCTCCTGCTTCTTTTGTTAGTTTTGGGTGACAATTCTTTCTTGCATAAGCTACATACTTTTTAATAAACTCGGAATCTATTTCTGGCTTTATTTCCTCCTCTTCATAATGCCTTGCCTTAAGTATGTGGTCTGCAATTTTTGCGTCCAACTCAGGGTTTGGTATATCTCTTAAAGCAAATTTTAAGTCAAACCTTGCTAATATAGTTTCAGGAACATCTATCTGTTCTTTTATCGGTAAATAAGGGTCAAACCTTCCAAGTTTTGGGTTTCCTCCTGCAAGTATGCTAGTTCTTGCAGGCAAAGTAGCAACTATGTTCGCTTTTGCTATACTAATTGTTTGCTGTTCCATCGCTTCATGTAAAGCTATTTGGTCAGTTTTCTCAACCTTTTCGAACTCGTCTATAGCACAAAGGCTTCTGTTACACATTACCAAAGCTCCGGCCTCCAAAACCCATCCTCCTAAGAATTCCTCGTCTCTTACAACAGTAGCAGTTAGCCCTGCTGCGGTAACTCCCTTTCCTGAGACATACCTTCCACGAGGAATTAAACTTGAAACAACTTTCATCAAAGCACTTTTTGCTGTGTTATGACAAACTATACCATTTGCCACAAATTTATGATGGACAGGAACTTCTATATCATACACACTCTCTGGAGGATGGTAAATAATTTTAACTATTCTTTCCCATCTTTTATTATGTCTTTTTCTTTTAAGTTTTTCTACATTTTCTACAAGTTTTTGTAGTTTTTCTTTCTTTTTTTTGGAATTAAAACCAATAGAATTGGCAAATTTTATTATAGAATTTGCTTGTCTTATCATCAAATTATTTCCGTATATTCGGGAATGTATACCAAATCTTAACAATAAGATTTGAATGTCACGTAGCAATTCTATATCTTTTGCTTTGTAGAGTATGCCATTTTTACCTCTTCCTTCCGAAATTACAGAACCATCACCATCATAAAGCCAAGAAAGAAAAGCAGCAACAACACTATTTTTTGATGATAGTATCATATCGGGAACCCTTTTATTTTTCAAAAATTGCAAAATTTCAGCAAGCTCGATAGAATTGAAAACCATTTCTACGTTAGTACCATTTTTTTCTTTATGATAATCAAACCTAGGTTTTATACCAAAAATTTCTTCAAAAAGCTTTTTCATTTTCGGTAATAAGTCTAATTCTTCATAATTGAAAGTACAACCTACTCTGTATTTTTGTACATAACCGTCTGCTAACAAATAACCAAGTACACTTGCTAACTTTTCGTCTAGAATCTTAGGTACTTTAATTTTTTTCCTTTTGGTTGAACTTTTCAAACCCCATCCAGTTTCTACATATTTATAGATTCTACATGGAATCCAATTGATAACCCTTATTTCATCACCAATTTTTATCTCATCTAAACGTTTCCACTCGCTCTTAAATTTTCCAAATTTGCCAGGTTTTTTCTTCACTAAAACTGGCTGATTAAAAGTTCCTTTAATACTTTTACCACTCTCTGTAACAATTTCTATGACAGGTTGAAATTCATACTTATGAAATGTTTTAGCAGTACCACGTTTATATCCTTCGGCTAAATAAACTGGAGCATCAATTTTTTGTAAATGTTCTTTTCCCAGGGAAGAAATCTTGGCTATAGCACCATTACCCAAGACTACTCTTTCATCCCCAACCAAACAACTGGGATCTCCGATTAAAAGTATGTGAATATCTCCTCTAACCATTGACTTATCCTTTTGA
>JAWCMJ010000084.1:0-2829 GCA_039091285.1 Candidatus Aenigmatarchaeota archaeon | reverse complement strand
AAATATCTCTTATTAAAAAAGTTTTGAAATATTCTTCAAGTAATAGATACTTCTTTCCCTTCTCAGAAAGTACTATCTCTGGCAAACCACCAAAATTTATGTATTCATTTAGCAAATTCAGAATTAAAGGCTTGCTTAGCTTCTCTAATTCTTCATTTCTGAATTTTAAAAATTCTTTGAATGAAAGTGGGTAAAGCTCTATAGTTAAACATCTTCCCCTTAACTCTGTTGGTAGCTCTTTGCTAGAAAGTTTGGATGAAGAACCAGAAATAAAAATTTGATAATTTCTTATATCTAAAATTCTTCTAACCCATTTGCTCCAATTTGGAATATTTTGAATTTCATCTAGCAAAAGAATTAACCTCTTTCTTCCATACTCTTCTTTGAGCACTTCACTCAAATATGTAAGAGTTTTTATATCTTGTGGTATTCTCTCGTCCTCAAAGTTTATGTATAGAGTTTCTTCTTTTTTCATTTTCTTTGCTATCCAAAACAAAAGAAAGGTTTTGCCAGTTCTTCTAAATCCTATTATAGGTATTGTTTTTATCACATTCCAATCTATGAATGCTGTCGGATCTACACATCTTTCTATTATTGGAGGTAATTCCCTTTCTCTCCACTCCTTCACTAAACTTTTTAATGTTTGTTTCATAATGTATTTATTATAGTACAAAAATAAATATTTTTGTACTATGAGAAAAATTTTGATTAAAGATCATTTACCTCTTTCAAATTTATGGGATATAGGCTTAACTCTTTACCAACATAAACTTTATAAAAATTTTACTATAATAACAAAACACTTAATACTTCGTTACATTTCTTTCAAAAGCCACTTCCATAAAGGCTTGAAAACAATTCTTTTATTCTTAACTTTTAACTCATCTTCATAATCCCATGTAATTATCAAAAGATTTTTACATTTCAATTCTTCACTTGCTTTGATCAAAGCTCTAATTTCTCTTTTCTCAATCTCATCTCTACCAGAAGCGTAAGTTACTTGAATTAATTGCTTTATTTTCAATCCTTCCTTCAAGACAAAATCAACTTCCCCACTCAAAGCACTAAAATAATAAATTTCACAATTCTTAAACCTTCTTTTAAGTTCAAGAAAGACAACATTTTCCATCAACTTCCCCCAGTCTGTAGAAAATCTTGGAGAAAAGAATTTTATTAAACCATTATCCACGACATAAACTTTTTTCTGTGTTTTTATAGTTTCTTTTACTTTTCTTTCAAACTTTTCAACAGAAAAAATCAAGAAAACGTCTTCCAGCATTTTTACAAACTCTATTACAGTATTTTTTGAAATTTTAATCCCAGAAGATGTTAATATGTTTTGCAGCTTGGAATAAGTGTAGTAAGAAGAAAAATTTGAAACTAAAACTTTTGTCAAGAATTCGAGTGTCTTAATTTTTTTCACTTTAAACCTTTCAACTATATCCTTGTAAAAAACACCGTCCTTTATCGAAATTAGTAAATCTTGATGAAGATGTGGCTTAAGAACAGTTTCTGGAAAACCTCCTTTTTCAATATATTCGTTTAGCATTTTAAGCAAAACCCCCCTTTCGGTATAAATTGAAAACTTATCTTCTTCAAATTTCTTAGCTCTGAGAAATTCCTTGAAAGAAAAAGGAAAAACAAAAACACTTATAGCTCTCCCCCTTAATTGAGTGGCAATTTCTTTGCTCAAAAGCTTTGAAGAAGAACCTGTGAGAAAAATTCTATAACCTTTGTCATAAAGTTCTCTAATACCAATTGGCCAATCTTTCACAACTTGTATTTCATCCAAAAACAAATTTTTTGGTTTTTCTCCATAAAGTTCTTGATATGCAGCAATCATATCATTGAAATTTTTGGCAGATGCGCCAATTAAGTTTCCTCTTTCAAAGTTTATGAAAAGACAATCTTTCTTACCCATTTCCTTAATTTTTTGATAGAGCAAGTAAGTTTTTCCACTTCTTCTAGGCCCAACTATTGTTACAAGGTTATGCTCAGGAATTTCTATTTCCCTCTCTACCAAATCAGGAAGTTCAGATTTTTCGAATTCTGCTATAGCCGCCTTGAATTCCTCTTTCATAATGTATAGTACAGTGGACAAATATTTAAATTTTTGTCTAATATATTATTAGGTTATTTCTCTTCCAAAAGCCACTTCCACAAAGGCTTGAAAACAATTTTTTTATTCTTAAATTTAATCTCATCCTCATAATCCCATGTTATTACAAGCAAATTCTTGCACTTAAGCTCATCACTTGCTTTAATTAAAGATTTAACTTCCCTTTCTTTTACTCCATATCCACCAACATCATAACAAGCTTGTATAAGCATTTCAACATCTCTCCCATTTTTAACCACAAAATCTACTTCTTTTTCGTTTGATTTATAGTAATAGACTTCTTTTTCTCTTCTCTTTAACTCGACTGCAACCAAATTTTCCAACATTTTACCATAATTTTCAGAAATTTTGAAAGCACTTGCAGTAAAAATGCCATTGTCTACCAAGTAAACTTTTCTTGGCGAGTTTTCTTGTTCTTTCAGGGAAAAAGAAAACCTTTTAACGAAGAAAAGAAGATTAGAAGTCTCAAGATTTTTTGAATACTTTTCAACAGTTTTTACCGGTAATTTGAGAAATTTTGAAATTTTGTTAAAAGTTATTGGCGATGCTATATTAGAAATATAAAAATTTGTGAGTAACTCAAGCTTTTCAACTTCTTTAATTTTGAATCTCCTAACCACATCTTTCAACACAACATCTTCCTTTATTTTCTTGAGTATGGCAATTCTCATTTCTTTCTTTTCTTCTAGCGCTACTTCAGGAAAACCACC
>JAWCMJ010000083.1:0-2836 GCA_039091285.1 Candidatus Aenigmatarchaeota archaeon | reverse complement strand
TCAAAAGCTTTGCTCTATGGTACAGAAGCTTTAACTAATGGTTGGCCAATAGGTGATGCCATAGGAAACCTTATAGGAGCAAGTTTAGTAGAAGATTGTAAGTCAATAGAAATAGAGAGAGACACTCTTCTAACAAAGAGAAAAATAAAGGGAAAAGAGGTTTATATAATTAGAGCTAAGGGTCCTGGTGGAAGATTAGGAAAACTTGGAAAAGCAGTAGAAAAAATTACTAATAAAGAAAGGATAGCAAAGATTATAACAATAGATGCTGCATTAAAGCTTGAGGGTGAAAAGAGTGGAAGTGTAGCAGAAGGTATAGGAGTTGCTATTGGTGGAATAGGAATTGATAAGGCTTATATAGAAAACATTGCTGTTAAAAAACAAATTCCTATAACTACTATAGTCATAAAAATGAGCGAGGAAGAAGCAATTCAACCAATGAAAAAAGAAATATTAGCCTCTAAAGAAAAAGTAATAAAACTTGTTGAAGAAGATATAGCAAGGACAGAGGGAAAGGGAAAAATAATAGTAGTTGGTGTTGGTAATAGTTGTGGTATAGGAAACAATAAAAAAGAAGTTGAGGATAGCGAGAAAAAGATTAAAGAAGTAATAAAAATGTTTGAAGAAAGGGAAAAGAAAAAATTTTTCTAATCTAAACTTCAAAGCAATAGCAAACCTTGTTAAAATCTTTTTTAAATTCTTTGACCTCTTCTTTCATGTTTTTGTTTTCAATTAAAACCATCTTAAAGAATTCTGCAACAGTTTTCATCTCCCCCTCTTTCATTCCGAACCTTGTCAACTCTTGAACACCAAGTCTTATTCCAGAGGGGTTTTTTGTTGCGTCGTGAGGAGAATCAGAAGGTAGAGCAATTTTGTTGCAAATTATGTTGCTTTTTTCAAGTTTTTCTGCCACTTTTTTTCCTCCACCAAACTCTTTAACGTTTACTATTACTTGATGAGACTCTGTGAAATCTAGCTCAGGACAAAGAACTTTAAAACCAAAGTTGAAAAGCTCTCTTGCCAAAGTTTTTGCGTTTTTTATAACCTGCTTTGCATAATCTTTTCCAAACTTATTCATCTCTAAAGCTGTAATCGCAAGAGCAGGAAACCTATGAATGTGAGTGTTGGATAAAATTCCGGGAAATATAGCAGTCTGAACTTTTTCCCAATCTTCTTTGCTTAAATTTCTACTCCCCAAGATAACCCCACCCTGAGGTCCTTGAAAAGTTTTGTGAGTAGAAGAGGTTATAAGGTCTGCACCTTCTTTTAAGGGCTCTTGGAACTGTTTATTATAAACTAAACCAAAAACATGTGAAGCATCATAAACAATTTTTACATCTTTTAAACCTTCCTTTATTTCTCTAACGGGTTCTGGAAAAAGAAACATGGATGCTCCAAGCAATACAATTTTTGGTTTGACTCTTTTAATTAACTCTATACTCTTTTCGACATCTATGTTCATCCTTTCTTCATCAAAAAACATTTCTACACTTTTCAACCCTCTTACTCCTGCTAAACCCCATTGGCTTGAACTAACATGAGCACCGTTTTGAATACCCAAGCTTACTATGTTGTCACCAGGTTTACAAAAAGCAGTATAAACAATGAGGTTAGCTATTCCACCAGATATAGGCCTGACATCAGCAAAGGTTGTGTTGAAATTTTTTCTGAAAATTTCATTACATAACTCTTCAATCTCATAAGCATACTTAGTTCCTTGATAATGACATTCTTCACCAGAATGTTCGTTATACCTTCCTTCAAAATCAGAAACTAAACATTTTTCTGCCAAAGGAGAAAGAACGCTTTCAGAAGCTATGAGATTTATACACTCCCTTCTTCTCCATTCTTCTTGTTTTTTTATAATCTCAAGTATTTTTTCCTTCAACTGAAAAACCTCCAAAAACCAATTATTGTAAAGAGAATAACTGTTAATATAAGAATATAAGCCAAAGTATTTTTATCCATACCGTTTGTTAATAACTCAAAAGCAACAAAAGCCATTATAGCATCCCTAACCACTCTTTTAACTATTCTTAACATTTCTGTAGCTGCACTTCTTATTTCCCATTGGGCCCTTGCACAGCATCTCAAGTTAAAAAAATGATAAAGTTCTCTAGCGTTCATGGTAACCACAATGTTAGTTTTCGTTGCATTAGGAAGAATAAACCTTGCATCCTCATAAGCTATTCCTTCTTTTATAAACTCTTCGTACCAAGATGCTATCTGTTTCATCCTTTCTATAAACCTTTTTCTTTTTTCTCCTTCAAGCCTTGGTGGGATAACAAACCATTCTTCGTTAGTATCAACTTTCACGTACCTTTGGATTTGTTGTGTGTAAGAGGCAATCCTATGTCCTACAAGCTCATGGGTCAAGCTTCTTGATACATCTTCCAACGAAAAAGTAAAGGAGGCATGCTCCAGGGGGGATAAATGATTATGCCTTATCAAATCCTTTATTACATTTTTTATTTTTTCCTTTTCTTTCTTATACTTTTCAAAAGTAATCGAAGTTGGTTTTTTCTTAAAAGAAGTTGTAGCAGAAGCAGCAACAACCAACTCTGGGTTTGGAGTAAAAGCAAGTAGTTTAACTCTCATAATTAAAAGTAATTATTTGTAATTCTATTTAAATTTACCAGTCTTTTATTTTTAATATAATTTCGTTTATTTTTTTCTCAAGTTCTTCTAAGCTACCGTCGTTTATCACGAGAAAATCAGCTTTTTTTATACAATCTCTTGTTCTTTGCCCATACTCTGGCTCGTTTTCCCCTTGGTCTTTTTTATCAATTTCTAAAAACTCTTCCCAACTTTTTGGGTCAAAACTCTCCTTTCTTTT
>JAWCMJ010000082.1:0-2859 GCA_039091285.1 Candidatus Aenigmatarchaeota archaeon | reverse complement strand
CGAATATTTCCCCTGTATCTTTAACTCTTCCTACATAATCTATGTAGACAAAATCTCCAGTGTTCATTTTTTCACCTTCCCTTTACACAAAATACAAAACCTTTGGCCAGGAACTACACACAAGGGGCAAACTTTTGCTTTGCAAACAGGGCAAGTGTAGAGTCCTGGTGAATACTTATTACATACTTGGCAGTAGCCACCAACAGCTATTTTTATCACCTATAACATACAATAAGGGTTATATATTTAAGAAGTTATTTAGCTATAAGTTTAGCCTTTTTTATCTCGAAAGTTCCTGTATAATTCTTAAATTTTATTTCAACATCCTTAACTTCAATTTTCTTTTTGAAAAAGGGGGCATCTAAAACAGTTGTTTCTATTTCTCCTCCCTCACCAGCAGGGTTTATCTTATATTTTTCCATTAGTTCTTTCAGTTTTTTTATCATTTGAGCGTCAATTTCTTTTCCAAGAAAGCTTTCATCAAGAGGAAAAGCGAAAACTCCAGTAATTATTACTTTGAAATTGCTTTCAACAATTTCTTCCAAGAGTTTTACTTGGTCTTCACCCCACAAAGGGTTTATGCATTCTAAATTAAGCTCTTTACAAACTTTTTCTATTCTACTTTTTTGATAATTCGAAGCAATAGCTCCTGTTGCTATTCCTTCAATTTTAAACTTTTCCTTTGCTTTTGCCAGAATTTTTTTTAAATCTTCCAACTCTTTTTCTTTTTCTCCTTTTGTTGTTTTTTGGATTAAAGGCAAGCCTATAGCTTTTGCTTGAAGTTTTGTTAACTCAATATTCGGGATGTGAAACATATAGCTTTCTTTGTTTTTTGATATCAAAGTAATCAAGCACATAATTTCATGTTCTTTCATAATTCTTTTTAAAGCTAGAGAAGAATCTTTACCACCCGTGAATAAAACCCCCAATTTCATGATTTTTTCTTTGTTAGTTAAAATTAAAAATTTTTAAATGTTAGATGCCTAACAAGAAAAACTAATTTTAAACCTGTGAGGAACCAAAAAGTTTAGGCTTGTTATTTTATTTACATTAAAGAAAATAGCTTAAGCTTAATTTACACTTATCTAAGGGCATGTATATTGTTCACTTCTTAAAATTATCCTATTAGGTTCTATTATGACTTTTTCCACTAGAGGATACTGAGTCACAGAGTAAATAACTAAAGTTGTGTTCGTTTTTTCTCTATTTCCTTGTAAGAATTCTGATTTAACTAGATCTTCTATAGACTTGGCTATTTTCGGTAAAATATAGATTGTATAATTAATACAAGGAGCTGGACTAGAATAGAATAGATAAGTTATATCCTTATTTTTGTTTATGCATTTGAAAACAAATGGGTTTTTTAAACATTCACTACTTTCATTTACGCACTCACAATAGACAGGTAACAAGGGTTCTTTATCTATAAGTTCTAACTTTTCTTTTTTGATTAAACGAAACAGACCCTTATCAAACTTAACTTCCTTAGGCTCTTTGTCGCAAAAATTTTCAGCAAAACAAGATGGTTGGTTCACGATATCACCTGAGTATTTAATAACAATAAACTGCCCAAAAATTTCTTCTGCCTCACTCTTGGTTAACAAATTATATTTTTCTCTTGTCATCAAACCTCCAAAAGCAAAAGCAATTAAGATAACTAGACCAACTATTAACAAGAATTTTAACTTATTCACCCCCAAAATCACCTTTTAACAGTGCAGGGGCTGGGATTTGAACCCAGGAAGGCACTAAGCCACAGGATTTCCTATCATCTTGAAATCTAAACTTAAGGCAAGCTTAAGTCCTGCGCCTTTGACCAGACTTGGCTACCCCTGCTTACTTTAAAATTGTAATTAAAATAAAAAGTTTTTATCTTTTTTAGAATGTTAGACGTCTAACACTAGCAAAACAAAAAATTGCAACCTCTTATTAATTCCAGAAAAAATTACTTAACTTTCTTCAATTCTTTCTGAAATTCTTTTATCTTTTTACTTAAAACTTCTATTGCTTCAAAAACAATTTCTTCAGGAGCTAAACCGGATGTTGTTTCTACGTTAAAGATAAAAGCATCTTCTACAGCTTCAATTTTTATCGCTCCTTCAGGACAAACTTCAAGACATTGCAAGCATAAATTACAAGATTTTTCATCAGTTATGATTATTTTTCCATTCTCAACTTTCAAAATTTTTCTTACACATTTTGCTACACATTTTGCACATTTCTCACCTTTACATTTTCTTGTGTCAATTGAAACTGCAGGCATATTCTTATAACTAGCTACAGAAGCTTGCCACTTTGCATGTTCTTTTCCAAAACCAAGTTGAGCTACAGCTTCAAACTCTAACTCTTCATTCTCAAAAAGCTCAATTACAGGAATATTGTCAAAAACAGGATAAACATCCTTATTCTTTGATTTCAAGTCGCCAGAATAAACCATACAAGGACCTTTTTTCTTAAGCACAAACTTTACTTGACATCTGCTACATCCTTTTCCTTCACACTTACATTCACTTGGCAATTCATAAACATTCCTTTCACCTATCCATTGAAATCCGCCATAATACCCTTGTAACTTCTCGACCAAGTCATCAATTGATGAGAAGGAGTTTAGGTAGTTTCTAAACGAACCATACTGTTTAACAATCTCAACCATTTTCTTGGCGTTGAATACTGTCGCCTTTACCTTTCCTATATGCTTTATTACCGCTTCATTTTCCATTAGTTCTTGCAGTCTGTTTTCGTCATACTCAGCCACCTTATGGAAGTCAAAGTTAGAGAAAGCATCTGAAATAGCATTCCATCCATCCTCAATAATGTTGTTCCTAATCCCACTAAAAACAGTGCGTGTTAAAGTTTCAA
>JAWCMJ010000081.1:0-2861 GCA_039091285.1 Candidatus Aenigmatarchaeota archaeon | reverse complement strand
ATTGTGAGTAATTCCCAACTTATTCAAAAAGTTTGAAGCAAGCTCAAGCTTCCACTTATTTTTAAAAGATTGCGTCAACACCAAAGTTCTTCTAACAACATTAACGCACCCGTCTCCCTCAAAAAAACCTCTTAAAATCCCTCTTAAGTCGTAATTTTCCACGTTTTTAAGCATACTCTCAATTTCTTTGTATACTTCTTTCCTTGCAGTAGCTAGTATTAAACCTTTTGAATTCTTACTTCTTATTTCATAAGGTTCTATTCCCCAAAGTTCTTTAAATATGTAAACAATTCTATTTTTCAACTCCTCTTCATCTTCCGAAATTGTTATCTCAACTCTATATTGATGCGAAACCCTTCTCTTTTTTCTACCTTTATCATTGTAACTAGCATCCCTCCTTTGCAAACATCCTTCAGCTAGAAGTATGCCAAGAAGTTCACTTTTTAATAAGTAGTCTTTCACTAATGAGTTTTTTTCCATCTCAGCAATTCTATCAATCTCTACACATTTAATTATTTTCCCTTTTACTTTATTCTTTGCTATCGAAATTGCAAGCTTATCTTCAACATATCGCTCTCTTTTGTTCCTCTTTAAAACAGGAAGCTTATGGTTTAGTGTACATTTTAATCCGTTTATGTTTATCAAGTATCCATCATAATCATATACCCAAACTTTTTTAACTCTATGCCAACCATTTTTCCCTAACACATAATCTCCCTCTTCCACATAGCATATTTTTGTTTTACCTTTTCCCTTAACTACAACTTCTGTATCTGACGGATGGCACGCAAAATCTAAATAGGCAACGCAGTTTGTGTGCAAACCAACTTTTGGTTCTAGCACCAAAGCACCTTTTAAACCTTTTGCCTCTCTTTCCTCCATTCTTTTAAAAACTTCTTCTGAAGAAGGCTTTGTCGGAATCACAAAATCTCTTTTGTTAAATTCCCTTAGCAGTAAATTTTCAACTCTTGCGCTTTCTCTACTATCTAAAACATCCTGTAAAAGCAAACCAGAAACTTTTGAAAGTTCTATGAACTTACTGAGCATATCTTTTTCGATCAGAAGCTTAAGCGCAAGCTCTGCATCCTTTCTTGCATAATTTATTAATTTAAACTTCTCTTCTTCTGAACCATTCCAGTACTTTGAAATCTCGCTATGTGTTATGTCTACTTTCTCCTCTTTTAGCAACTCTTTTGCAACATCTCCTAATCCATATCTCTTAAGTCTTAATAAACCTTTTTCAACAGATTCTTTAATAAGCTCGTAAACATCAACAACTATTCTTCCAAATATAGAGTTTCTATATCTTAATCCAACTTTTTTAGAAATTGTTTGTTTTTGTTGGCATCTTCCAAGTATTTTCGGTATTTTATTCACCCTTAATCTTTCAAGAACATATGGTAAGTCGAAATTGTTTATGTTGTAGCCTGCTATTATGTCTGGGTCAAAGTTTTTTATTATTTCAACAAACTTTTCAAGCATTTCAGCTTCATTTTTAAAAACCACTACATCCTTATCAAACCTTTTTATTGGCTTTGAAACAAGAACTAAGGTATTACAATTTTCATAAGCTGGGAAAAAAGAAAGACTTATTATAATAATTGGGTCTTTAAGAGAATTCGGAGTTCCTTCTTTACCAGGAGCAACTTCTATGTCCAAGCTCAAATACTTGAAGCCAACATTTGAACTTTCTTCAACTTGTTCAAAACTCTTTGCGTTTATTATTTTGTCTGCTCTAACAATAAGCGTGTTTGTTGTTTCTCCTTCAACCTTAACCCAACTCATACCAGAAATGTTGAAATCAGCCATAAACCTGTACTTGAAAAGTATGTCTGCCTCAAAAATTTTATCCACAAATTCACTTTTGTTCAAATCCTCCCTTATCTCAGGAACTCTTGAAGGGTCGTTAATAGTTACTTTTAACATTTTTGTTTTGTTTCTTCTAAAACCTATAGGTAAAAATTTTTCTTCTTCTTTTATTTCAACTATTAAACCACTATAGTTTGTCCTTAAGAAATTTTCCAATTCTTCCCAACAGTTTTTCTTCGGAAGAATGTAAAAATATGGTAAAAACTTCTCATAAAAAGCGCAAACTGTTTTCCCTTCTTTTGTTTTGCCAAAAACCCTAAGTATTGGCTTGTTGTTTAGAGGAATATAGTCACAATCAAGGACTTGAAAAATTATTTCCATATTTCTTAATTATGAGAAATCTATTTTAATAGTTTCTCTTGTCCTCAAGTTCGCTAGCCAGAATATCGGCTCTGTAATGAAACTTCCTGTTGTAATTATTGTAGTTCCTTTATAATTCAAAAATGATGGTTTATGGAAATGGCCAGAAACTATAAAATCCGGAATTATATCTATTATGTAGGGATCGTAAACAAAAACTTCTTTAACTTGAGAGGGAAACTGCCTTTTCTTGAAAAAGTTCAGAAGAATTTTGTTTGGGGGTAAATCACTCCAAGAGGATGGAAAATTTAAGTTTGAGTGAAGAAGCAAAAAGTTCAGGGAATTTTCTATTTTAAGATAGCATGGATCAAAAACAAAAAGTTTTTGTGTTTTGATTTCTGGGTCAATCTCGCCCTTAAGGAGAATATAAAAGTAATTTTTGGGTAAATTAGTTAAAAGAGTTTCTATATCACCTGCATTAGAAGAAATATCACCAAGAATGAAAACATAAAGCTTTTTGTATTCTGAATTGTTTAACCACTCTAAAAAATTTTCATAACTTTTTTTATTGAACTTTTCACTATCCATATGAAAGTCTGAAATAAAAAGGCAAAATACATCTTCTTTTGTCTTGTTTATCTCTCTTTTTAACGGAACCTCTGGGAAAACAACCTTCTTTACAAACATTCTTT
>JAWCMJ010000080.1:0-2889 GCA_039091285.1 Candidatus Aenigmatarchaeota archaeon | reverse complement strand
AAAAAATGTTGTGATTCCGTCAAAAGTTTGAATTAAAGTTACTGCTTTGTTTTGTTTTTTCCATTTTATAAGAAGAATGAAAATAAGGAAGGGAAAGAAAAAAGTTAGAACATAAAATACTCTAGTTAAGTTTAAAGAAGGAATTTTAGCTATTGCCAAGGAAAAAAGAATAAAGCCAGTTGAAAAAACAATTTTTGTATAAGAAATTCCAAACTTTTTTTCTATAAACAAAGAAAGAAGAAGGGTAAAAATTGTAATGAAAGCAACTAAGAAATAAATATAAGGAGTGGCAAAAAGAAAAGAAGTTAGAATTCCTAAATCTCTTAAAACTCTTAAGACTCCCCCAAAAATCACGAAAGGAAAGATTGCTAAAGAAAACTTTCCATCAATTTTAACTTTTAGTTTTTTAAGCAATTTGAAAATCAGCAAAACTCCTAAAATTAGAATTATACCATAGATTAAAGTCTTATCCCAAGTATAGCCTGTTTCTATCGCTGGTTTTAAAAGAAATTCAAGATAGTTGTAAAGATTAACCATATAATAATTTACTTGATTAAATTATTAAATAGGAGAGATAGAATGAAAAACTATACCATACTATTATTTTTGCTTTTATTTGTATTCCTTTCTGGGTGTATCCAACCTCCTTCAGATGGGACTAAGTATAAAAATGATATAATAACAGTAGAGCAGACAATAATATCAAATTCAAATCCTTATCCAGGAAGTAGTACTTCTGTAAGTATTTTGTTAAAGAATAATGGAGATAAGGCTGTAGATAATGTTGAAGTAAACTTTGATAATATAGTGGGTTTAGTGTTAAAAGAGATTTATTGTGAAGATGGTGAAAGAAAGAACAATGGCTGTATTTTTAATGAATTTGAAAATGGTGGAACAAGAAATATAAAAGTTAACCTTGAAGTACCAGAACAAACCATAAGAAATCCTTTTATCGAATACACTATAAGTTATCCTTACGAAGGATATAGGGAGGCAAGCATACCAGTAGTCAATGATATTTCAAGAACCCCTTTAGGTAAGTTTTCTCAAAGCTCACCTTCTATTGGTCCGGTTTTGCTTGAGTTTGAATTTCCTGCTCAAAGAACAACAACAATAAACAAACAAGTAATCAGAGAATATTGGGTTGTTGATAACGAGCCTTTTGAGCTTAAAATAAAAATAAAGTATGTTGGTACTATATCAGACTATGAACCTATAGAAATTGAAAAAAATAATTTTGGAATAGATCTTAAGAACAATTTTGAAAAGGCTTCACAGCTTTATTGCGCTTTTGAGGATTATGGGGATAGATTAAACCCAAAAGAAAACGTGAAAGTTCCTAGTGATTTGATTTGTAACTTGAAGTCAGTTTTAACACCAGACCCAGAAGTTATGGCTTCGATTTCTGCAGAATTTTCTTATATCTTTCAGTTCAGAAAAAAGGAAACTCTTACAGTTAAGGAAGTTTTAAAATAAAGTTTAAATCAATTTAAAAATAAATACTAATAGGAGAGATAGAATGAAAAACTATACCATACTATTATTTTTGCTTTTATTTGTATTCCTTTCTGGGTGTACTTTATTAGGACAGCAACAAGGCCCTACAGACGGAGGGAAAAAACAAGCTATAGGGGTTATAATTAAAAGCTTTAAGTCAGATGTTTCAGAAATTTTCTCTGGAGATAGTGTGACCTTTTCTCTTACTGTAGAAAATGTTGGAGAAGAGGATGCAACTGAAGTGAGAGCAAAGCTTATAGGTTTAGGAACAGATTGGAGTGGTGAAGTAAACGAAATAAAAGATATAAGTGATTTACAAAAAAGATTGCAAAATTCTCCTGGGGGCATAAGTGATGTACAGTGGGATGTAACATCACCAGAAAATTTAAAAGTTGATACCTCTTATACAGCTGGCGTAATAGTCCATTACAAGTATGCTTCTACTGCACATGGAAAAATTAAAGTTATTAGCAATGATTACATAAAAACACATCCTCAGGAAGCAGATAAAATATTGAAAACAAATGGAATAGAGAGCTTTACTGCTACCAAGGCACCAATAGAAATAAGTATCGCAGGAGCTCCTATGCCTTTTGTTTATAGAGAATCTGGGCAAACAGCATCAGTAAGTGTTCAATTAAAAAATGTTGGTCAAGGTTATCCTTATGTTGATCAACAAACAGATAGAAAAGTAACTATAGACAAAATAACTGTTAACGGAGAAGAGTGTCTTGATCAACATTTCCCTAAGGATGTAACAATTCCAACTGATAGTTACAAAACGATCACGTGCAAATTTAACTTACCTGAAGTTTCTGAGTATACAACAATCCCTTTGGATGTAGAAATAAATTATTACTATTATGTGGAATCAACTGCCTCAATTAAAGTTTTGAAGGCAATCTAGTGAAGATATGTTAAGTGTAGTAATAGGAATAATGGCTTTATGTTCTACCGTATTTTCAGGCTCTTTTCTTTTGCTTAGTTTTTTATCGAAAACCTATAGAAAGGCTTTTATTATATTATCTATTTTATTCGGGTTTTCAGCTTGGGGTTTGTTTGAATATGCAATTTATTTGGCAGGCTCAGATTTGTTTGAATTAATTTTTCATCCAGCTATTTTAATTCCCATTTTACCGTTTTTCTTTTCTTCCATAGCCTTATTCTTGTTTTTGCTTTACTGTTTGATAAAAGAACTAAAAAAGAAAAAGTGAATTTTTCTAAATCAAGCTAACAAAAAGCTTTGTATATAAGTGTCATACGTATGACATCCTAAAATTCAAAAAATATTTAAGAAAAAGTGGGCCTGAGGAGAGTCGAACTCCTTTCTCCACCGTGTGAGGGTGGCGTCCTACCGTTAGACTACAGGCCCTCTAAATTTAACCTATTTTT
>JAWCMJ010000008.1:0-14026 GCA_039091285.1 Candidatus Aenigmatarchaeota archaeon | reverse complement strand
TCTTCTAAGATGTCTAGCTCCTATTCCTAAGAAATTTCTGCATTCAGCATCATGGTTAATTGAAAAAATTTGCTGAAGCCTTCTTTTAACTTTATCTGGATTTTTAATAGTGTATAATTTTTCTGGTTTAAACTTCAACTTTAATGGCTTCTCATGAACTTCTAAAAATCTTGGAAGAACAAGAAAATCTCCGATTTTTAAATCTTTACCTTTTACCTCTTTAAAACCATCCTCAGTAAAAGTAAAAACAGTATGGTCTGGTGAAATCTGAAGATTATGATTAATTTCTAATAAAATTGGTCTTTCAGTTTCAACTTTCTCTACAATTTTGTGAAACTCAAAACCATTTTTATATCCAAGAATATCCATCGGATTGTGAACTTCTCTTATTTTCTTTATTCCTTTATTTGTCACTACTAAAGAGTTAGGGTCAAGGCACATATGTCCAAGCACATGACCCCCAACAGGGGCTGTAGGGTCACCAAACAAAACATCAGGCCTTGCCATTACCTGATTAGTAACATAAACAGCTAAATTATAAGCATCAGCAAGTTTTTGTAAATGATGTAAATGCTTGTTTAACTTTTGTTGTCTTTCTGCAAGTTCTCCTCTTCCTATAAACTCTGCTCTAAAGTGAGAGGTGAGAGAATCGACGACTATTAAGCCAATTCCTTTCTCTTCTATTAGCTCGTTTGCTTTCTCAACTAAAAGCATCTGATGCTCGGCGTTAAAAGCTCTCGCAACATACATGTTTTTCAAAACTTCTTGAGAATCTAGCTTTAAGCTTTTTGCTATTTGTACAATTCTTTGAGGTGAAAAAGTATTTTCTGTGTCTATAAACAAACAACCTTTTTTTAATCCACCTCTCTCTTCAGGAAGTTGAACGTTAACCGAAAGTTGAAAGGCTAGCTGACTTTTACCAGAACCGTAAGCACCATAGCTTTCTGTTATAGCTTGAGTTTGAACCCCCCCTCCCAACAAATTATCTAAATTTTTGCTTCCTGTTGTTATTCTTGAAGCCTTTTCCTTTCTTTCTAGGATTTTATCAGCAGACTCAAAACCAATATCGAGCATTTGTCTTACTGCGTTTATTATTTTTTTAGCCTGGCCTTCGCCTATTTCAGCTATTACAGCAAGCTCAGAAGGAGAAGTAACAGCAATAACCATAGGGTCAACATAACCTACTTCCCTAAGCTTTTGAGCTATTTTTTCCCCAACTCCGGGAATATCCTCAAGGTTTATTTCTCTCTTCATTCTTTTTCCCATAATTCTTTTCTTTCTATATAAATATATCTTCTATCTTACTCATCCTAGTGGTAAATTTAATTCTTCCAGCAATTTTTTAGTTTCTTCTTCTGGGTTTAAATCTTTAAAATCGTTAACTATCAATTCAAGCCTGTCAAAAATTTTATTCTTTTTCACTCTTCCTAAAATTATAATATCTCTTCCTAAAAGTTTTTTTTCTATAAGGCTGAAATTTTGCTCGGTTTGAATCTCTTCTGCTTTTAAACCTAAAAGCTTTTCAGCAGTTTCTCTGAAAAAAACTGCTCTTATGTTTGAAGTTCCGTCATCGAGTATGCAAGAAATTACCAATTCAGGAACTGCTTCTACTGAGCCATGATCTTTGCATTTGTTCTCTTCCAGAGTTGCACTACAGAAAGGGCAGACATAAAATAACAATTTGTTCTTGAAAGCGTGCACAATAGTTCCCTTAACTTCAAAATTTCCTGGCCTTATATCTTTTATCAAAACTCTTTCTGTTCTTCTAAAAACTGAATTTGTAATTTCTTCAATACTTGGCAAATTCTCTGCTTCTACTTCTTTTATACTCCCATACCTTCCTAAAGAAATTTCTACATCCCCAAAAATATTTTCTCTTGCTATTCCGTTTATAATTTGAATAGTACTTCCTAAATTTAGTAAACCATCCTCGATAATTTTTACTTCATCGTCCCATAAAGGCAGTCTAATAAAGCCTGTATCGTCAGCAATAAAAATGCTTGCGACCTTTCCTTTGCTGCCATCTCCCTTTTTAAATTCTGTTATGTTCGAAATTCTGAAAACTCTTCCTATTAAATTGACATTTCTCATTCCAGCTACTATATTTTTTATTTTTATCCTTCTTGTTGGCTCTAAATCAATTCCTAATTCTCTTGCTACAAGATAAGCAGCACCTTCTCTGGAAATCAAACCAGAAAGTTCTTCAAACTTTGAAGAAACCATTTTCTCCAATTCTTCCCTAGAAATGTTGCTTCTTTTAACTATTTCCTCTAAAATTTTCTCGTACTCAAGCATAGACTCAAATAATAATTCTTAAGAAAAAGATAAATCTTTCGGCTTAGCTTAAACTATTTTAAATTATATTCTTTAATAAGAATTAAATGAAGGTTTTATTAGTAAATCCTCAGTTTGTAAAAGGGTATATTCATGCCGCTAGATGGGATTCTTTGACAATTTCTGGAAGTCATTGGTATCCTATTTTTCTTGCGTATTGTACAGGACTTTTGGAAAAGTATAGTCATGAATGTAAGTTAATTGATGCAGAAGCAGAAAACCTTAGCGATGAAGAAGTTATAAAAATAGCTGAAAAATTTCAGCCGGATTTTTCTGTTATTTATGTCTCTGAAAGAGGGTTAAAACAAAATTCCGAATTAGCAAGAAAAATAAAAGAAATTACTGGAAGCAAAATAATTTTTGTTGGTCCTTGGTGCTCCATAGCAAAGAATGAAATGATGAAAATTAAGTTTTTGGATTATATAGTAGAGGGAGAGTTTGAGTTTGCAGTTAAAAACATAGTAGAAGAGAAAAAGAAGAAAAAACTCATTGTTTCCCAAAGGTTGACAAAAGAGCAAATCAATGAACTACCATGGGTTACAAAAGTTTATCAAAAGCATCTAAACATAAAAAATTATAAGGTAAGTTCTTTATGGTATCCTTTTGTTGATTTGTTTACAGGAAGAAAATGCTATTGGGGTAAGTGTACTTTTTGTCTTTGGCCTTTCACTATTTTTAAAGGAGGAACTTACGTTTTAAGGGATATCGAGGATGTTTTAGATGAAATAGAGTGGGTTTCAAAAAATTTAAAAGTAAAAGAAGTTTTTATTCAAGATGATACTCTTTCTGGAGCTAGAGCAAAACAAATAGCAGAAGGAATAATTGAAAGAGGAATAAAAATAAACTGGTCTGCTTATGCAAGAGGAGACTTAAGTATGACACAAGAAATTTTAAAGAAGATGAAAGAATCTGGTTGTCATTGTTTACATGTTGGTTACGAAAGTGGAAATGACGAAATTCTTAGGAATGTAAACAAAGGGGTAACTGTTAAGAGCTTGGAAATTTTTACGGATTGGGCAGCAAAAGCTGGTATCGATATTCATGGAGATTTCATGATAGGACTGCCAGGAGAGACAGAAGAGACTGCAAGAAAAACCATAGAATGGGCAAAAAAGCTTAACGTAGTAACTTACCAGTTTGCACCACCAAAACCTTATAAATGTACTCCTTACTGGGAATGGCTTAAAAAAAATAAACTAATAGACAAAAATGGAAATCCAAACCTCCCTAACATGAGTTATGAGAGAATGGTTGAATTGTGTAAAACTGCCATGAGAGAATGCTATTTTAACTTGGGTTTTGTTAGAAGAGTTGTTTTTAAGCCTAAAGAAATTTCAAGACTTATGCGTTCGGCTTTTTATCTTTTACCTTACGTTTTCTCGAAAAAGATGGACGTACCGATGGGAGAATGAAAGAGAAATCAGTAACTGTTTTGATAACTGTAAAAAATTCTAGAGATACTATAAAAGATTGTATAGAATCTATTCTTAGACTAAATTATAAAAATTATAAAGTTTATGTTGTCGATGCATTTTCAACTGATGGCACTTATGAAATTCTTAAAAGTTATGGAAGAAGGATAAAGGTCGAACGATATAAAGGAAACCCACCAAAAGCCTATAATTATGCAATTGAAAAAATAAAAACAGAATTTATTGCTTTTACTGACGGAGATTGTGTAGTAGATAAGAATTGGCTTAAAAACCTTGTTTCTTCTTTTTACTCAGAAGAAATTGGGGCAGTTGTGGGGTTTTGTAAAACTCCAGAAAATGTAAATTTTTTGCAGAAGCTTATTGGAATAGAGTTAGAAGCCAGATTTAAAAAATTTCCAATGTTTATTCCTAGAGGTCCTACTATGAATCTTTGTGTTAGAACAAAAATCGCTAAAGATTTAAAGTTTGATGAAAATTTGGATGTTAGCTATGATGCAGATTTTGGTTATAGGTTAAACGCAAAAGGAAAAAAGATTCTTTACCAACCAAAAGCAATAGTTTACCATTATCACAGAGCAAGATGGAAAGGATTTTTCAAACAACAACTAACTTATGGAAAATTCGTTCCTTTGCTTTATCTTAGGCATAGGAAAATGGTAAAAGGGGATCATATTTCAAAGTCTTTTATGATGGTTCAACCTTTTATTTTTTATTTAGCAGTTTTATTTTTAATTTTATCAATTTTTTTTAGTAATTTTTTAAAATTGGCCACCATTTTTTTCATCCTTTTGTTTTTTATTTATTTCATAGATTTTATAAGGTTAAAAACAAAAAAATCTTATTTCTTTCCTTATATTTTAATATTTTTTATAAGAACGATTGCATGGTGTTTTGGCCTGATTTTAGGAGTAAATAATGTTATAAAAGTTTTAAAGAAAAATAAATTAAACTTTTAAAGAATATTATGAAAGTTTTACTTACGCATGAACTTTTTTTGCCTGACCATCCAATAGGTGGAGAATTAGCTGTTTATGAGATTGCAAAAAGGTTAAAGGAAAGAGGAATAGAAATAACTGTACTAACAACAGGAAACCCAAGAATAAAAAAGTTTGACGGAATCCCAACAATTCGTATCCCTATTCATAGATATATGATGAATTTTGCAGTTCCTTTTATTTTAAAGTATGCAAGAAGATATGATTTAATTCAAACAAATAATTATAATGCTTGTTTTCCTTCTTGGATAGCAGCTAAGCTACTTAAAAAACCTGTTGTTTGTATAGTTCATGGAATGTATGGTAATGGTTGGATTGAGATGAGAGGTAAGTTCTTTGGTATTATTTCAAAAATAGTAGAAAAGGTCCAAATATCTCCAAGCTACGATAAAGTAATTTTTTTGAGTGAGTATGCAAGGAAGGAAGGAATAAAGCAAGGAGTTAAACCAGAAAAAAGCGAAGTAATAAATCCTGGGTTAATTAAAAAAATTAATTATAGAAAAACAAAAAAAGAGCCTTTTGTTTTGTTTGTTGGAAGAATAGCAAAGCAAAAGGGAATAGACTATTTGATTTCTGCAGCAAAGAGATTACCAGAAATAAAGTTTGTTGTTGTTGGTAAGGGAGAGGAAGAGAAAAGAATCAAAAATATTAGCCCAAAAAATGTTGAGTTTTTGGGTTTTGTTAGCGATGAAGAGCTTGCTGAGCTTTATTCTAAGGCTTTAATTTTTTGTTTACCTTCTGTTGGTGAGGGGTTTGGCTTTGTTTTGTTGGAAGCTATGGCTTCTGGTTGCGCTATAGTTTCGACTGTTCCTTTAGATTTTTGCGGTATACATATAAAATTTGGGGATGTTAAAGAATTAGCTAGTTCGATCAAATACTTAATTGAAAATCAAAAAAAAGCTGAGAAAATGGGGAGGATGAACATAGAAAAAACTAAGCCTTATGATTGGGATAAATTTATAGATAGACTGATTGAAATTTACGAGGAAGTTTTATGAAAGAACCTCTTGTAAGTGTCATAATAATTAACTATAACGGATTGAAACACCTAAATGAATGCTTGTCGACCTTAAAAAAAACTAAGTACAAAAATTTTGAAACAATCTTAATCGATAATAACTCATCTGATGGCAGTGTAGAATTTGTCGAAAAAAAATTTAAATGGGTTAAGGTAATAAAATTGAAAGAAAATTTTGGTGTAGCTTTTGCTTCGAACATTGGCATTGAGAATGCAAAAGGAAAATATGTTGTTTTCCTTAACAATGATATAAGTTTGGACCCTTTATGGCTTAAGGAAATGGTCAAAGTAATCGAAAAAAACCCAGAAATAGGTGCTTGTACTTCAAAACTACTATTGTATAGCAACCCAAAATTGCTTAATGCAGCAGGTATTGATGTTGATTTTTATGGATTCCCTGCTTGTAGAGGATTAAAGCATAGAGGTTGTTATGAAACTGATAAAAATCAATATAAAATTGGAGAAGTTTTTTCTGGGCATGGAGCATCAATGCTAATAAGAAAAGATGTTTTAGAAAAAATAGGTAAATTTAATTCTGATTATGGTATGCATTACGAGGATATAGATGTCTGTTGGAAAATAAGACTAGCAGGATATAAAATTCTTTATGTTCCATCTTCTGTAGTTTTGCATAAAATTAGAGGAAGCAGTTCTTTTTTCTCTATAGAAGGAAAATTTTTCTTAGAAAGGAACAGATTAAGAACTCTACTTCAAAATTATGAGTTAACAACCTTAATAAGAATTTTACCTTTTTATGTTTTTTTAAAATCTCTTGAAGTATGGTTTTATATATTTTTTGGTAAGCCTAGGTTTTCATTGCAAATAGTGAAATCTTTTCTATACTGTCTAATTAATGTTCCTAAAATTTCTAAAGATAGGAAATTCGTTCAAAGAAAAGTAAGAAAAATTAAAGATAAGCATCTGATGAAACACATGAAACCGTACAGCATTGAGCTATCATTGTTTTTAGAAGGAGCTTGGAAGGCTATCGTTTAGGAATTTTAGGACAACCTCTACAGATTTGGGGTGGGGCCTTTGAATTTAATGATTCCCTAAACTTTTTATATTTTTTACTATTCCAAATGGATGAAAAAGAATCCTCAAATACGTTACCAAAATTAAACTCTTCTGGGTCTGGCTTTACGCAACATGGTGTTACAAAACCGTTCCAAGTTATGTATGGACAAACCCAGGGGTATAAGCATTTGTCTAAGTAATGATCTGTATATTTAAAGTTAATTCCTAACTCTCTTGCTTTTTTGTAAGCTTGTTCAACTTGGGGAATTTGTGCTAAATAAGCAAGGTTATTTTTTTGAGGAAAATGTGGATTTATTATGGTTGCAGAAACCATATCAACATTAAGAATTTTACCTAAATTAATAACTTCATTTAAATCATTAGCGTTTTCGCTCTGGAGTACAAAACAAAGCCTTATAGTCGGTTTTTTACCAACTTTATTCCTTATTTCAACCAATTTTTTTATGTTTTGAATTACAAGGTTAAAATTCGCACCAACTCTTATTTTTTCATAAGTTTCCTTTGTTGCTCCATCAAGAGAAATTGCAAGATGGTCTAAACCACTTAAAACTATCCTCTTTGCAACTTTAGAAGTTATAACAGTACCATTGCTTATTATGTAAACGTAAGGAATTTTTTTCTTATACTTTGCATACCTAATCATCTTAAAGATATCTTTATTTAAAAATGGTTCTCCCAAACCTGTTAAGCATAAACCAGTTTGTATATCATCAGAACCTATAAGAAAATTAAAATTTTCTATAACCTTTTTAAAGTTTCTAAAAACCATGTCACCTATTTTTGGGTTTTCCCAGTAAGTTCTAGCACACATCTTACATTTTAAGTTGCATTTCGTTGTTGGCTCTAAAAGTACAGAAACTGGTTTGTTTAAAACATAACTTGGTTTAATGATAGAATTAATACAAGCTAAAGCATAATTAAAAGACGCTGGGAAATTAAAAGCCATGTTCTTAAGGATTAAAGAGGTTGCATGTATAACTCTAACCATTTTTTATCAATAATTATAAGGAAAGAGAAAATATAAGAAATTAAGCAGTATTAGCTTAGCTTAAAAATTTTCTTTTTGCTACTATCACATCCTCTCCTAAAATTGTTTTTCTCCCTGCATGTTTTGCCAATAAAGCAGCTTCTTTTGCTACTTCATAAACCCTTTCTTCCATAACCTTTGCAAACTCTTCCATAGCCTTTTTTGAAACTCTTTTTGCTCCCGCCTTTTTTAAGATTCTTTCAAACGGAGCCGCCGAAAACACCATACTCTCACTATTAAAATATTACTTTAAAGATTTTTAATTCTGCATTTCCATAAACATACTCAAAATGTTTTAGACCTTGACCATTCCAGAAAAACATTCTTGTGAATAAAGAATCTCTAACTGCTGGAGGCATAAATATAACATAACTATAACCAGAATCTACCCATAGTAAACCGTTTATCAATTGAACGTTTGTTTGGTTTGCATAGCTTACATACTTATAACCAAAATAGGTTGGATAATAAACTTCTTCTATCAAGTATCTGTTCTCCCAAATTGGATATATACTACAGTTTCCCTCTCTTAAACATTGATCAAATGTTTTTCCTTCTGGAGGAAGTAAAGTAACAGCTCCATAAAAATAAGTTGGATTTTGATAATAATCTGGCCTGTATATTAAACTTTGCCAGAAGCACCAAACATAAGTATTTGCAGCTTCAACCTTACAAGCTCCAGGAGAATTTTCAGTAGCTCTAAAACCTCCGAAAAAATTCACCCAAACATATTTTCCTATCAAATCTGCACTTGCTATCACATACATATCACTAACAGGGTTACAAGCATCTTTTGGAACTATATCACCTAAAGTTTTTTTCACCTTTTCACAATCCTCAAAGCTTAGCTCCTTATATTTCTTAAGAATAGAGACTGCTTCTTCTTCACTAGAAGTTGAGAATATTCTTCCCATATCTTGAATTCTTATGTTGTGATTATAAGGAATACATGAAGGTGGACCACAATGGGCACCATCTGCATGAACTTTTAAGGGTTTGCCTTTATCGTAAGAATAACCAGCAATTATATGCCCAGGATCCCACCATGTTACTATTAAGGAATCCTTATCTACATTATCCACAAGCCAATTCATAGCATTAATCCAGTTTTGACTTATTTCCATCCCTACAGAAGCATAACCGACCTGAATTGCAGTGGAAATAAAAATTAATGAAAGTGTTATTATTGCTCCAAAAACTGTTGAAGCAATAAAATCTCTTTTCAAATATTTTACCAAATTTCCTATAACATAACCTGCTGAAGCAGCCGTTGAAACTGAAAAAGAAAGGGCAAACCTTACACCACTTGAAATCATGAAAAGAGTTGCAAAATACCATAAGATTAGGAAAATCTCTGTGAAATCAAGCTTTAGCTTATTGTAAAATTTTATTGAAATTAAAGGAATTATAAATAAAGAGAAAAGGAAAGGAGCATAGCCTATTCTTCCTACAACTTCTAGAAGTCCGTTAAGGATTATGTAAAGAGAGAAAAAACAAAATAAACCAAGAAAAACTTGTAAAAGAATTTCACCAAAGTCAAGTTTCGGTTTGCTTTGAAGCTTAAACAAGAAAAAGGGTATGATAAACAAAGGTACATAGCCCAATACTATGATTTTTAAAAAATCCAAAATACTTACTGTCCTTTGAAGTTCTGCTACTGAGATATTGACCAATAAACCTCTACTTGGGTCCATGAAACCAATCATTACCAGAAAAGCTGAAAAAATATTTTCCCATCCCAAAAAAAAGCTTATGATATTTGTTGGAATTAGGATTATTAAATAAGGAATTAAAAGACTTTTAATTTCTTGAATTGGTTTTTCTATTTCAATTAAAAACCTTCTTTGGTGAATGATTTCTTCTAGAATTCTGAAGAAAAACAAGAAGAATAGACAAGTAGTGAGAAGAATTAAGACAAACCAGCCACCTCCCCAGTTAAAAACAAACAATAGGTTTGAAACTATGGCAAGAAGATAGTAAGGAATTGATTTTTTCTTTAGAGCCAGAAAAACTGAAAAAGTACAGAGAAATGTGTAAAAGACCACTACAGGATCGTTATCACAATAGCCAGCCATGCTTACTCCGATAAAAGTTGGCGTTAAAACAGCAAACAAAGCAGTAGCTAACCCTCCCCAGTTGTTTGTTAAAAATTTACCTAAAAGGAATGCTACGATTGCACCTAAAGCAACCATTATCAAAGGAGAAATTTTTGCTATGAACATAAATGAAATGTTACCAAAGAAAAATTGGGCAATCTTGTAGAACAAAATCATAGTGTATTCAAAACCTAGTTGAAATTCATACGGTCTTCCGGGGGGATAGTAACTTTGTAAATCCCAAGCCAATGGTAAATAGTTGTTTTTTATGATTTCTAAAGCATGCCTATAATACCACCAAGGATCGTAATCTAAAATTGTTTGTGCACTAAGAGTTGAAAGTCTAGCATAAACAGCTAAATAAATTATTAGAAGAAGTGAAAAAAGAACAACAAAAAAATTGAATATTTTTTCTAGTCTAAACTCCATTTTAACACTTTTCCTAATTTTATATTAATTTAGTATTAAGATTTTATAATTTTAAAACTAAAATTTTTGGTTTAAAAAATCAACAGTCTTTTCTATACCATCTCTTATACTTATTTTTGGCTTCCAACCAAGCTTTTTGATTTTTTCTGTATCAAGAAACATTAATGGAACATCTCCTTTCCAACCAACCTTTCCTCCAGTAAATTTAAACCTTGGTTTTAAATTCATCTTTTTGCAAACTATTTCAGCTATTTCTTTAACAGTTATCCACTCTTCAGAACCTATGTTAAAAATTTCAAGATTTTTAGAAAATGCCTTTGCTCCAATAAGCATAGCATTTATACAGTCATCTATATAAATATAGGATTTTTTCTGTTCACCATTACCTAAAATTTCAAGTTCTTTTGGATTTTTTCTTAATTTATTAATAAAATCATAAATTACGCCATGATAAGACCTTGAACCAATAACGTTTGCTAACCTAAAAATTACAGATTTAAAACCAAAAGTATTACAATAAGCAGAAATTAAAGCCTCACAAGCTAACTTTGTTGCTCCGTATAAGGAAATTGGTTCAGGAGGAGAATTTTCTGGAGTTGGTATTTTCTTAGCTAAGCCATAAACTGTTGAAGAAGAAGTGAAATAAATTTTTCCAACATCATTTTTTCTCATAGCTTCTAAAACTTTATAAGTTGCTAAAATGTTTTGTTCTAAGTCTATTTTCGTATCTTTCAAAGCAGCTCTTACGTCTGGATTAGCAGCTAAATGCCAAACTTCCTCTATATCTTCAAAATAATCATCAATGATATCCTTAACTAAATCCACTTTAAAAAATTTGAATTTCGAATCGCCAAAATGATGTTGGATATTTTCTTTTTTACCTGTACTTAAGTTATCTAAAACTGTTATTTCATTTTTTTTCAATAAAACGTCAACTAAATGTGAACCAATAAATCCTGCCCCACCTGTAACTAAAACTTTCATAATAAAATAGAGCTTAAAAATATATTTAAAATGAAATGAAAGCTTAAAAAATAAGTTTTACTGGTTTCAAATTTTTCTTAGTACAATAACTAACTCTTGGCAAGGAAAGAATATCGGAATTTCTTCGTAGATAAATGGATTTTAGCAAACCGTTCTAAGAATTTTCCGTATGTTGAAGCCAATAGCTTTCCTCTAAAGTTTATTTGTCTCCTTTCTCTATCGCAGAACTCAAACCTTCTTTTTAAAATCTTGAAATTAAATCCAAAATCTATTCTCTTTTTCAAACAATTCAAAAGTTTCCCATGAAATAAAATGTTTATGGGTTACAACAATTATCTCGTAATTTGGATAATCTGTTTTTTTAAGTGATTCAAGAAATTCTAATGTATCTCTCTTGCCATTATAGTTAAAATCACTATAGAAACTATTTTTCTCTTCTTTTTTTACTAGTTATTCTACCACCTGTTTCGTTAAACTTTATAATAATAAACGAATAGAATTTAAAAAGATAAACTTGAAGGAAATAGAGCTAACGATAGAACCAAGGCGCTTAAAAATTATTTCTTTAGTTGGGATTTTGATAGCTATACTGCTAGTTGAAATTATCTATCCTTGGAATACCCCAATAAACTTTGGAGATGAAGGCTATCACACTATCCTTATTCAATGGCTTTCTGATAAGAAAGAGTTTCCTGTTTGGTTCCCTTATTTTTCTAACGAGATAATGAAAGGTGGGGTAACAGGAGCCTATCTTTACCATTTAACAACTTCAGGTCTAATGCCTTTTGGTTTTCAAGAAGGATTATTAAGATTTATAGTACCTTTTTATGCTATTCTTACTGGTTTGGTGGTTTTTGCTTTTGCAAAATTGATCTTTAATGAAAACGTTGGTTGGTTTGCTGCAATTATTCTAGTAACGTTTCCTTCTTTTGTTACTTATTCTATCTTCTTTTACAGAGATGCTTTCTTTACTTTCTATCTAACAGTTTTCTTTCTAACTTTTATTCTATCTATAAAAGAGAACAATAAAAAATATTGGCTTTTATCTGGAGTCTTTGGAGCTTTTGCCATATTTTCAAAAACTGCAGGCTTTGGACTTTTGTTTTTCGTTGCTTTTGCTTTTCTTTATGAAATTTTTACAGAAAAAAAATTCTTTCAGACTTTAAAAAACTATCTAATTTGGCTTTTCGTTTTAATTTTAGTTCTGGCTCTGCCTTACTTAAGAAACGTTTACTATTATAAAAGTTTTTGTTATTATCCTTATTACCCAAGCCTTTTTGATAAGATTCCTTTACTAAACAACAAAGGTTGTGCAATAGATTTACACGAAGAGAAATATCGGTTTGAAGGAAGAGTTGAAAAAATAGGAACAGAAGCAAACGTTTTTACCATTGGCTTAACTTCTTACCTTGAGTTTGCTTACGGAAATCTTTTCATAATATTTTTCCCGTTCTTGACAGGAGTTTTTCTTCTTTACTCTTGGAAGAAAAAGACAGACACTCTAATATTGTTAATTTTGCTAAGTTTTATTTTAATTTTTTATGTTTCGACAGGAAGAGCTGAAGATACAGCAAGATATACCTTGGGATGGGCTCCAATAATAGCTTTGGTTGCAAGTACTTGGTTTGACGAAACAAATAAATTCTTGAATAAATATTATAAATATCTTGGGAGTACTGTCTTTTTAATAGTTTTGATTTACTCGATCTGGGGTTTAAAGTTTTTGGGAATAAATGGGTATGGGTTTCTTGATAGAATTTTTGGTTGGAATGAAATTCAAGGCGGTAGGTCTATTCATCACTATGGTTTGCTAGATATTAGACAATTTTCTCCACTATTTTTTGATGCTTGTAAATGGGCAAAAGAAAAATTGCCAGAAAATGCTAGGCTTATGACAATTTGGTGTTATAGAGCTGCTTACCATTGTCAAAGAAATATGACAGGAAACATTCCAGATATAACCCTAAGCAAAGATTTAAACACTATTTTACAAACAGCAAAAGCTTATGGTATAACCCATATTTTCATCCAGAAGTTTAGCGTAGACCCTACAAATAAACACTTCTCAGAACATTATGATTTGGAGTTTGTTGAATTTTTAGAGGCAAACCCTGAACACTTCAAAAATGTTTACGAGAACGGTCCTTCATTGCAAGAATGTCGACTCAATTGGCAAAGAGGTTATCAGTGTGATGGAAATATAATTTATGAGATTATATATTAGTGAAGGTTATGCTGTATTTAACCATTGCTCACTTGTTTTTGTTGATAATCTCTACTTCTTTTCTTATAACGTTTTTGTTAACAAAAGCTTGGATAAAGGTTGCTAAAAAATCAAAGCTTGTGGGAAAAGATTTAAACAAATATCATAAGCCTGAAATCCCAGAAGCAGGTGGAATAGCTTTTGTTATTGGCACAACTTTTGCAATTTTAGTTTACATTTTTATAAAAACTTTTTATCTGATTTCAACATCAAACTTAGTTGAGATTTTAGCTATTCTTCTAACCTTAGTTTTAGCAGGACTTCTTGGTTTTGTTGACGATATTTTGGGTTGGAAAAAAGGTTTAGCTCAATGGCAAAAACCTTTGCTTACCATTCCTATAGCTATTCCTTTGATGGTAATTAACGCTGGAAACTCAACTATGAACATTCCTTTTTTTGGTCAGGTAGA
>JAWCMJ010000079.1:0-2889 GCA_039091285.1 Candidatus Aenigmatarchaeota archaeon | reverse complement strand
TTTTTATTCCATTCCTCAGAAGAAACAGTAAGTTGCTCTTTGGTTTTTTCTTTAACTTCCTCAAGTAATTTGTCGAATTCTTCACTTTTTACAGATATGAAATCCCTGGTCTCTATTTTTACTTTACCTAGAGTTTTTTCAAGTTCAACTTTGAATTTGTTCAAAGTTTCTTCTGCTTTAAATATTCGCTGATCTATATCTTCAGAAAGTGTTTTGAACTTCCCTTCCAAATTGTCAGAAAGAACTTTTAAAGAATAATTTATTTCCTTTGTTTTTTTAACATCAATTTTTTCGATTGCTTTTTCAAGCAAACTTATTTCTCTTGAAAACTCGACTTTAGTTTTATCAAGTTCTTCAGTTAGATGGGCAAGCGCATCACTCAATTCTTTAGCTTTCTTTATATCCACTTTTTCCATTTCATTTCTAAGCACACCTGATTGTCTTTCAAATTCTTTTCTGAAATTTTCTATCGTGCCAGTTACTCCAAGTTTAAGAATGTTAAATTCGTCTTCAATTTTTCTTATATCCTCACCAAATTTTGCTTTTATCTCTTCAACTTTGTCTGCGAGTTCTTCAGAACCATATGCTTGAACTTTAGAAATTCTTTTTGACATCTCATCTAACGATTTTCTCATTTCAGAGATAATAGATGATATTGTGGCTTGTTTCTCATTAAACCTGATCATTTCATTTTTGAAATTACCAACTATGACTCCAAACTCATCTATTCGTTTCAAAGCAGATGTTATTGAAATGTCGTATTGTTTAATTTTCTGTAATCTGCTATCAAAATCATCAAGTTTCGCTTTCAAAGGTTTTATATTTGTGTTAATAAAATCCATTAAACGCTTTGCTGATTCTTCATATAAAACTCCTGCCTGTTTAAGCTTTTCTATTAAGTATCTATTTCTTTCTTCCAGATATTTTTTCTCGGTTTTTAAACTCTCTATTAATCTTCTTCTATCCAAATTATCTTTTTTCAATTTTCTAATTTCTTCTTCAAGTTCGGTTAGTTCTGTCATGAACTTCTCAGCTCCTTAAGTAAAGCATTAATTCTTTCTTTTTGTTTTCTTGATTCTTCTTCAAATTTCTTCTTGTCAGCAATAGTTTGTTTAACTATCGTATCAAATTCTTTTACCAACTCATTTAATTTACTTTCCAATTTCAATAATCTTTTTTCAAAATCTTTTTGTTGTGCTTCATCATTTTTTATAACTTCTTTTATGTTTATGATTGTTTTGTTAAACTCATTAAGAGCTTTCATATCTTCTTTCATTTCTTCTTGTTTGGTTTTTAACTTCTCAATTTTACTTTCTAACTTTGAGATATCATTTTTTAGCAAATTAAGTGTTGGGTTAACGATATTTTGGAACTGAACGAACTCAGCTTCCATATCTTCAATTCTGCCACTAATATCTTTCATAAACTTTGATGTATCTGCTCGCAAAGCCTTTATTTCAGGTCCAATTACATCATAGAAAATTTCCTTAGCTTTTTCTTCAAGCTCTTTCTTAAATTCAGCTTGATTAACCTTTATTTTATCAACTCTTTCACTTAATTTTTCTATTTCATCTTTGAGTATCGTAAGTGTTGGATTAACGACATTTTGTAACTGAACAAATTTCGAAAGCATATCATTTACCTTCGCTCTAGCAACAGCGAGATTTTTTTCAGTTCTATCTTCAAGCTCAAGAAGTTTCCCTTCGCTCAGTTGATTGAAAAATTCTCTTGTTTTTTCTTCTATTTTCTTTGTGAAAATCTTGTCAAATTTGATTATCTGATCGTTAAGCATATCGGTTCTTTTCTTTATTAGCATCTCTAAACGATTAGTTAGAGCCATTAAATTCGATTCTTTTTCCTTGATTTTTTCATAAATCTTTTCTTTCTCTTCTTGCAAATGCGAAATATGATCTCCGAATTTATAGAGATTCTTGATCTCATTTCTCAAATAGTTCAAATCATTTACTATAGAATTTATATTTTCGTTCAGTTTTTCCACATCTACCCTCACACCTTTTATATCGTTAAAAACAGGTGTCAATTCTTTCGTTAGTCTTTTTTCAATTTCATTAGGTATAACCTCACTTGTAATTTCATCAGCAGAAAAAACAAATTTCTTTAATTTTTCGATGTTTTGAGGTGTCATTTTTTCTATTAAACTTTCAACTTTTTCCTCAAGCGCAGGTAATTTTTCTAAAGCTTTGATTTGTTCTTTTATTCTTGTAATTCGAGTATCCATTTCATCTTTAAGCTCATGCACGCTCTTTTCTTGATCTTTCAAAGAGCTTTTGATTTCCATAATTTCATTCTTCCAATCCACTCTCCCTCCAAATATGGCGAGGCCTTTCGAGACCTCCTCCTCTTTTTTAGGTTCTTCCATTTTTTCAATCATTTTTTTAATTTCTTCTTGAAGATCAGCAATTTTCTTCGAAGTATCCGCTTGGACTTGGTCTATCATATCTTTAAGCTTGCTACTTACCCTTTCAGGTTTTTCAGCTTTAGAAAGTTCTTCAATTTTAGATGATATAGCACTTACAGCGTTTCGTATCTCATTCATTTGGGAATTTATCTTTTCATTTATTTTGCTTTCCATAGCTTTCAGTTTTGCTTCTATATCCACGGTCTCACCACCTTCTTCAGTTTGATTAGAAATTTTTTCAAGTATTTCTGATAAGCTTTTTGACTTCTCTCTTTCTTTCTCAAGTTCTGCTTTCAATTTTTCAATTTCTTCGTTGTGTGTTTCATCCTTCTTTTTCTTTCCGCTTTCCTTATCCGCTTCCTCCTTTGTTGCATTAAAAGATTCTATTTCTTTCAATATTTCTTCGGTGCTTTCTTTGCTTTCTTTTTCACTTATATTTTTACTCATTTCACCCATTTTTTCAAATTCTT
>JAWCMJ010000078.1:0-2985 GCA_039091285.1 Candidatus Aenigmatarchaeota archaeon | reverse complement strand
AATAGAAGAACCATGAAGAACTTTTACTTATTATCAGCTTTATAAGCAAGTCAACAAGCTTGCAAATGGCTTAAAAAAATTAGGGGTGAAAAAAGGAGATGTAGTAGGAATTTACTTGCCGATGATTCCTGAAACTTTAATTTCAATGCTCGCTTGTACAAGAATTGGTGCAGTTCATACTGTAGTATTTTCTGCATTTTCTCCTGATGCGTTAAGAACAAGACTTCAAATTAGTGAAGCAAAAATTTTGATTACTGCTGATGGCTATTACAGAAGGGGAAAGCTTATAAATTTAAAGCAAAACGCAGACGAAGGAATAAAAGAAACTAAAGTTGAAAAAGTAATTGTTGTTAAAAGGGCAAGTAATGAAATTTCTTGGAATTTTGGAAAAGACCTTTGGTGGCATGAAGTAATTGAAGAAAAGGAAGAAGAATCTCAAGCTGAAATTATGGACAGTGAAGATTTGCTCTTCATCTTGTTTACGAGTGGCACTAGTGGTATACCAAAAGGCTGTGTACATGTTTGCGGGGGCTATACAGTCCAAGCCTACTTAACTGGAAAGTGGATTTTTGATTGGAAAGAGGATGACATTTTCTGGTGTGTCCCAACAGGAAGTTTAGTTATTACAAATCCTGGGATTAAGGAAATTCAGAATATAAAAATTGGTGATAAAGTTCTCACGCATAAGGGAAGGTTTATGCCAGTCGAAAAAATTTTTGTTAGAAAATATAAAGGGGAAGTAATAAAATTGTATACTTCTCATACTAACATTCCTATCGAGTTAACTCCGAATCATAAAGTTTTGGTCCTTAAAAAAAGAATGCCTTTGGTTACAGAATGGGTAAAAGCAAAAGAATTAAAAATTGGAGATTATGTAGGATTTCCAAGAATAACAAAAGAGTACGAAAAGAAAACAATTAGAATATCTGATGTTCTTCAAGAAAGAAAGGTTAAAGGAGATTATATACTTCCGAAAAGAGGAGAAAAAGGAAAAATAAAAAATAAGATTAAAATCGAAAAAAATTTTCTAAGACTTATCGGGTATTATATTGCTGAAGGGAGCGTTGCAAGGGACACAATCCAGCTTACATTTTCAGGTAAAGAAAAAATTTTTGCTGAAGATAGTGCAAACTTATTTAAAAAAGTGTTTAGGTTTGGAGGTAAAATCTTAAAACACAAAGGAAGTTGGGAAACCAGAGTAGATTCTGTAATTCTTGCTGAATTTTTTGCCAAACTTTTTGGTTGCCATAGTTATGAAAAGCATCTTCCCGCTTGGTTATTGACACTAAAAAAAGACCTTCTTTGTGAATTTATCAAAGGCTACTGGCGAGGAGATGGTAGTATCGACTTTAAAAAAAGAAGAAGGATAAGAATTACTACCACCTCAAAAATACTGGCTTATCAAATAAAATTGATTCTTAATAAACTTGGTATAATTACTTCAATTGCCTATTTACCAGCAGAAAAAGTGAGGAAAAGACAAAAAGAAAGGAAAATTCAAAGTGTTCATGATGCTTACGAACTATCTATTACTGGCGAAAGTGCTCACAAATTTAATTCCAAATTTAATTTAAAAGAACCTAAAGAAACTTATACTTGGCAGGGAGGAATACTTACCACTCGTTTGATTTTCTTTCCGGTAAAGAAGAAAGAAATTTCTTATTATGATGGTTTGGTTTGGAATCTTAAAACAAAAGATAATTCTTATGCTTTAGCTAATTTAGTAGTTCATAATTGCACTGCTGATATAGGCTGGATCACTTCTCATACGTACACTTGCTACTCTCCTTTGCTCAACGGAATAACAACTTTGATCTTCGAAGGAGCCCCAGACTATCCTACCCCTGATAGATGGGCCCAAATAATAGAAAAACATAAAGTAACAATTTTTTACACAGCACCAACTGCCATAAGAATGTTTGAAAAAATGGACGGAAGTATTGCAAAAAAGTATGAGTTTAAAACTTTACGGTTGCTTGGTTCGGTAGGCGAAGTACTAGACGAATCAACATGGCTTTGGTACTTTAAGAATGTCGGCAAAGGAAGATGTCCTATAGTCGATACTTGGTGGCAAACAGAAACTGGCGGAATTTTAATTTCTTCCTTGCCTGGAGTTGGTCCTTTTAAGCCTGGTTTTGTTGGTTTGCCTTTTCCAGGAGTAAAAGTTGAGATTCTTGATGAAAAAGGTAAATGTTGCAAAAAAGGACAACAAGGTAATCTAGTTATACTTTCACCTTTTCCTCCTGGTTTGTTGAGAGGAATTTATAAGGATGAGAAAAAATACTTAGAAACCTATTGGAGTAAGTATGGAAATAAAATTTATTTTACAAGTGATGGAGCTTTTAAAGATGAAAATGGTTTAATAAGAATTGTTGGAAGAGTTGATGATGTAATAAAAGTTGCAGGTCATAGAATTAGCACAGGAGAAATAGAAAATGCTTTGAATTCGCATTTAGCAGTTGTTGAATCTGCAGTTGTTGGAATGCCTGACGAAATAAAAGGTGAAGTTCCTCTTGCTTTTGTTGTTCTTAAACAAGGTTTTAAAAAAACAGAAAAATTGGTAGAAGAATTGATAAAGCAAGTTGATAAAAAAATCGGACCAATAGCAAAACCTGCAAGAATTGTTTTTGTTGAAGATTTGCCAAAAACAAGAAGTGGAAAAATTGTTAGAAGAATCTTAAGGAATATTTTAAGAAATGAAGCTTTAGGAGATTTGTCAACTATTTCAAATCCTGAATGCATAGAAAAAATAAAAAAAGAAATTAAGCTATGAACTTTTGTTTATTCTTTGAGTGTTAGAAAGCCTACTGCTGCTAGCAAGTATCCTAGGAAATTTAAAATCGGAATTATTGAAAGTATTCCTCCTGCTTTAAGCAATCCTGAGTTAAACTTTGTTCCTGCCTTCCATAGTCCTATTAGTTGAAGGATTCCATAGAGTATGTATAATGCTAAAACTGGTACCATCATCGTAAAACTTGCAAAAAT
>JAWCMJ010000077.1:0-3001 GCA_039091285.1 Candidatus Aenigmatarchaeota archaeon | reverse complement strand
TATTCCTATAGAAATATCGCCAAGTCTCAATTTTTTTACCATCTCTTTTCTTTCGTTATATCCATACAATTTTCCAATTTTTCCTGAATAAATTCCATTCTCTTCAAACAATACTGTTCCAAAGACAATTAATTCTGTGTAGCTTGGAATAAGGGGTTTAATCTTTTTTTCAACTATTATTTCAGCAACTTCTTGAGAACTACCAGTAAATATGTAAATTCCATTGAGAACATCAGAAGTCTTTTCTAAACTTTTTACTACAGGCCCTGGTATTTCAACCTTCTCAACCAAACTTTGGGCAACAGAAATGTACTTGTCTTTTGGCACCTTATAATTTCCTAAAACTTTAAAAGCTTCTGAAACTCTAGTTTCCCAACTTGCTATCTCGTTCAATTTCTCCATAACACTCCTGAAAATACCAGGAAACTCCTTATCAAGCTCGCGAACTATTGCAACATCTACATTCCCATATTTAAAGTTGATTAGGGTTTTGTTAAGGTCTGTAAATATATTCATAGTCACCACTTTTTAATAGTCAATAAGAAATGAAGATTTAAAAAGCTTTTCTTCCTTATAAACTTTTCTTACTGCTACTTTTGGTGAATTACCAGTATTGCTTAGGATACTTCATTAGTTAATATCAAAGGACTTTGCAAATTAAATCTAGATAGAGTGAAAATACAAATCAACATAAACAGATTGACTCAACACATAAAAAGGAATTAAAGATTTAGTTACATATAACTCTTTTTGACCTACTTTTTAAAGGTTGAGTTGTCTTAAATTAGAAGAATTGTTGTCTTCAGATGACTTTGTTATATTTTTAAAAAATTAATTTTTCGAAATAATTTAAATCATAGTCACTACATAACATGTAGTGTAAACTGATGGGGGTGAAAGAAATGAGCTGGAGGACAAAACTAGAGTTAATGCTGCTACTGTGGAACCTAATAATCACCATACCATTGGTTTTCGCTGATACAAATGCAGATGGAATCCCGGACATGGACGATGCAACACGAAACATTGGTGGATTGTTTGCTTGGATGGCTTACTTGTTTGTAGCATTGAGTCTCTTGGTGTTAGCTATTGCTATATACCATTGGGTAAGATCAAGACAAATAAAAACATAACAAACTATTTCATTCTCTATAAGGCAAAACAACTTAATCCCTCTTTTTTTTGTTTATTGTTAGACGTCTAACATAAAACTCAAGCTTAAATAAACTAGTTGATTTGAGTATGAGCCGTCTATAATTCCAACTTTCAAATTTTCTTTTTCTTTTGGTTCTATTTCTTTGACCTTTAAAGGGAAATACGACAACCTATTCTTACTTCTGCATAGTAGACAGATTCAAAACCTACTGTTATATTTTGTTTTGATTTTCCCAACCTTTTATGCGTGTAGCGAAGGTTAATCAACTGTGCGTAGCAGATTTCCTTAGAAGCTTTCATTATCACTTTCTCTTCAGGACCATAATCTAAATAAGTATGAAAGTATGATGAGAAATTACTGTAAATTCTTTTCAAAGATATCTTTAACATCACCTCTTTTTTCTACAAAAACATTTATTTCATCTAGATTGTTATAAGTTTGGCATAAAAATCAAGTTAATTCTTCAGCAACTATGGAGCAAGAAACTTCTTCTATTCCTTCTATGCTTCTTATAGTTTCCAAAAAAGATGAGAGGTTTTTTAGGTTAGGGAGCCTTACCTTTGCTATTACATCAACGTTTCCTCCTTGAAGTGTAAGAATTTCCATTATTTCTCCTATACTTTTTAGCTCTTTTTTGACTTGTTCTAAAGGAATATACTCCTTTCCTTCTGCAAGGTTTATCAAAATTAGTGCTTCTATAGGCTTTCCTATTTTTTCAAAATCCACGTTTGCATAGTAACCTTTTATTATTCCTTCTTTTTCCATTCTTTTAATTCTTCTATGCACAGTAGAAATTGGTAAACCAACTTTTTTTGCTAAAGCATGAGAGCTAAGTTTTGCGTTCTTTCTTAATTCATTCAAAATCATTAGGTCTCTTTCATCTATCATATAGAATATAATGGCATAAAAGCTTTTAAATTTGACATATTTGTATCGATTTTTTGACATAAATTTTTTAAAAAGGCTGGAAGAAATTTTGAAAGGTGGAGAAAAATGTCTTTAGATATCTCAGCATCGAAAGGTTTAAATATTTTAAATCTAATTAACTACCAAAAAGTGATTATATGGAATATTATGAGCTAGATGATAAAGAAATAAAAACAACGATTAAAAACTACAAAAGTAAAGATAGTGAAGAATACACAGAAAAAGAAGAGCCTGCCATTTCTCAACATCTACCAAAACTTTCAAAGTACAAACAAGAAGAAATAAAATTAATAAAACCAAAAATCCAGAAGGTTAGTGTACCAGTTCTCCAAAAACTTGCTAAGGACATGCAATCAAGCGAAACAGAACCTTTGGAAACTATAGGAACAAAAGTTATGGGAAACCTTTTTGACAGAGTAAGGTTTTTGGAAGAAAGAATAGAAGAAACAAAAAAAACAATAAGAGAAAGAGAAGAGATGAACGCAAGGTTCAACAAAGAAATAGATGCAGACATATCAGAAATGGAAAGAATTATTACAACAATCTCAAACAGGGAAGAATTGAGGGAATTCAAGCTGAACGTTACTTTACTCAGAATGGAAAAAAGGAAGGAAAACACTATTTTCTGGCGTGATATAGTAGCTTTGAGAAAACAACTAAAGGAATTGGAAGAGCAGTATGAGGCAGAGTCAAAAATAGCTAATTTGTTTTCAGAGTTGAACTTTGGTGGTTAGGATGGAAGATATAACAAAAGAGATTCAAAGGCTCATCCCATTTTTAGGGAAGGAAAAAGCAGCAAAGCTTGAAGCAGCCTATTTTCTTGGAGATGAAGAATATAGAAAAAGAATTTTTGAAATTATAGATGGAATAAAAGCAACTATTTTTTCTGATGAAGAATTAAAAGAATCAGCTCTTATA
>JAWCMJ010000076.1:1987-3008 GCA_039091285.1 Candidatus Aenigmatarchaeota archaeon | reverse complement strand
AGGGACTACTCCGCCTTCATATCTTGCATCTTTTAACAAAACTCCAAGAGCTTCACCATCTTCACTTGTCGGTTTCTGCATAGTCCCATCTGATTTAATCACAACCAATCTGTTTGGACTTAAATCTCCACCACTATCATTTTTCAAAGAAATCACTTTACCTAAATAAGTTGTCTGTGCCATTTAAACCTCCTTTACTTTTGTTCTTTTTGCTTTTTCCAAATTTCTCTTGCTAATTCAAATTTAATTCCTTTTTCTTCTGCAAGTTTAGAAATTTCATTATATTCTTTATCTTCAGGTGATTCTTCTTTCTGGACTCCTGTTTCAGATAACTCAATAACTTTCGGCATTCTTTCAAATAATTTTATAATAGCATCTTTTAAACTAAATTCAACTTCATTTTCACCTTCAGATAATTTAATAACTTTGCTTTCATTATCCCAAGTTGCAGTTAAAATTTCATTAACCAAAGGCTCATAAACTGGAAGGATTTTACCTTCATCTTTCAATTTTGATACAACTTCTTTTACTTTAAATCTCCTATTTTCTTCAATTAACTTATCAATCTTCTCTAAAGTATCTTGTTTCACTTTGACACCTCCTTCGTTTTTTTCTTTTTTCTCCTCTTCATTTGGAGTAAAAACAATTTCTGTTCTCTCAAGCTCTTCATCATTGTATAAAATCTTTAAATCATTTATTCCTTTATTATTGCTTTTGGGTGTTTGCTTATCCTTAACCCTTTCTGGAGCGCTAGGTCGAAGCTTAGGTTTGGCATACTTCTTTTTTATCTCTTTCTTCTATTTTTTCAAGTATTTTTTCTTTTTTTTCCTGTCCTTCAGGAGGGATTTTGGGGAAGAGGGGCTTTCCTTTGATGATACTCGCTCCTTGGGGGAGGGGAGTCTTGGCGTTTGCTAAAAGAGGGTTCTTTTCCAGCAGAGCTTTGATTCCTAAGCGCTTTCCTATTTCCTCTGCGGTTTGGGGAATAAACGGATAAAGCATCCAGGCAATTTGGTGAAGGCTC
>JAWCMJ010000076.1:0-1977 GCA_039091285.1 Candidatus Aenigmatarchaeota archaeon | reverse complement strand
ATGGATTATAAATTTCTGCGCTCTTTCCTCTGAAAGCTCCTAATTTTATAACTTCAGCGACTCTTTTTGGAACTTCAAAGAAATCTGCAGTTAGTTTATCTCCCTCTTTTCTGACATTCTTTATAATGCCAATGGATATTTTCTCAAGAATTGGACTTTCTGCATGAGTCAGCTTAAGGATAGGTTTAATCTCATCTTCAAGTTTTGCAGTATTCTTTGCTATTTCTTCAAGAACTTCATCAGTGTATTCTATTCCATTCCAGTTCCCAGTCTTCAGTATTTCCTGATTGAATAAATTTATCGTTTCTTCAGCTTTTGTAACTGGAGGATATCCATATCCTTCTTTTGTTGCTCCATAAGGATAACCGTAACCATATTTTGGATATCCATATTTTGGATATCCATACTTTGCAATTTTAGAAATTAAATCTTTTATAGCTGATTTAATTTCATCAATGCTTTTTTTCTCTAATATTTTGCTTAGTTCTTCTTTGATAGAAAAACCTTTTGTATCTTTAAATAATTCAATCTTTGATTTTATCTCATCAAGACTTTCAATTTCAAGCAATTTTTTCAAAAATTCTTCTGGATTTTCCATATCACTTTCAATTTCTGAATATTTTTGAAGCAAAGAAATAGCCTCATCAAAATCTTCAGTTTCTTTTATTTCATGAATAATCTGTTTTAACATATTACCTCCTTTTTACCTTTTTTTTAAGGTTTTCTAATATAATACCTTCCATCTTGCCGTTTGTCAAGTGTTCGGTCCCTCAGATTTCTTAATTGTCCAGAATTCCTCATCTTCTTCTTTGAAAATAATGAAAATGTCTTTATCTTTCTTAAATTTTATGAAAGAAGGTTTATCTTCATAAATAAGAATATCTCCACTATCAATTTTCTCAATCCAAGCTGAAGTATTTTTAGTTTTATTTAGCTCAGATCCTGGTTCTAAATACTTTTTGCCAGTCACTTTATCAAAATTAAATTTAACCTTCTCTAAAGTAGCAAGAGTTTCACTCACAAATGGATTATGCTCACAGAAAAACTTCTTTTCTCCAATTTTTAGAATGAAAAACTCAGTTGAAGGTCCAAATCTAACAACTATTACAGGTTCACCTCCTTTCTTTGTCCTTTTGAATGCGACTCTGAATAAAGAAAATTTATTTATTTGACTATGCTTTAAAATTTCTGGTTTAATATTAAGCTCTTCCATTTTAGATAATTCTAATCTTTGTTCTAATGCTTTCTTCTTATTTCTTTCATTCCAATATCTTAAATTCTTTGGAACATTCTTTCTAATAGCTTCTGGTAAAGCAGAAATTCCAAATGGCGGCAACCAATCTTTTTCAATACTATCTTTGTCTAAAACATACGGCGTTTGAATTTCCGGTTGCATTAAAACCCAATAAAATGGTTCTCTTATTTCTGTTTCTTTTGGCAGTTTAGCTTCAGGTAAAATTTCTTCTTCTTTAGTTATTCTTTGTGGTAATGCTCTAAAAATCCATCTTCCAGATTTTAATTTTCCTTCAGAAAGAAAATATTCATGGAATCTGTCTTTTTGCGCTCCAAATTCAACTCTGCCTTTGTCAACTATTAGAAAAACTCCTGGATATTCTTTTGTTGCACCAACTTCTCCTTTAGGCATAACTCCTTCTACTGAAATCCATTCCTTAGGTTCTGGGGCTTTTTTCACTACTCTAATTTCTGCTCTTCTAATAATGCCTCCTTTTATTTTCCTTTTTCTTATTTCTCCTTTTTCAAAATCAATTTTGAAATCTTTTGATTCTATTATTTTTCTTGCCTGTTCTAATGTTGTAACGGGTTCTTTTATTTCTTCTGGAATCTGAACTAATAATGTCCAACCAATCAAATCAAATTCTCTTTCACATCTAAAATCTAAGTGAAGGCTTGTTCCTCTGAAATGAGCTTGGATAACATATCTCCATTTTTTGTTTTCATCTGGATCAGAAAGAAACG
>JAWCMJ010000075.1:0-3052 GCA_039091285.1 Candidatus Aenigmatarchaeota archaeon | reverse complement strand
TGAGAAAGGGGTGATTATTTAACTTATTATTTCTTTTCTTCAGTTTCTTCTTTTGGTTTTACTACAAACTCGCAGCAATCATCGCCTTTCGCATAACATTTTACTTCTTCGCAAATCATTGGTTTGCCTAGTATACGAGAAAGTGCTTCTTCAAAAATACCAGCAATGTAAAAATCAACCGATGCTACTTGAGTTCCATACTCTAATAAAAACTCTTCGGCAAATGATGTTTTTGGAATGATAATGGTATAATAATTGTTCGTTTGTTTAAAGGTATAATTACCAAGTCCAAGTGAACTAGTTACTTGCATGCCAAATTCCCATATTTTATTTCTTGGTACTTCTTTCCAACCCAAAATTTTTACATAACGCTGAAAAGCTTGTCTAATTTGAAATCTTCCTAATTCTTTCATAATTTCTTGTGCTTTAGCTTCGCCTAATTCTTTTTTAAGTAGAATGAATAATTTGTTTAAAACTCTAATAGGTAAAAATATTGCATATTCATTAAAACCAATTATTTTTCCGTCTTTTGTAAATTCGATTTTTCCTTCTCTTACTAGCCTTAAGAAAAAATTTTCTTCAGGCATTGGTTAGCACTAATAATCTTTTTGGTTTTCCAGGTTTAATATATTGCTCATAACCTTTATAAAGTTCTCCTGGATTGGTTATTTCTATCAAAAGTTTTGCGTCTTTCATAACCTCAACTAGAGTCTTAACAGGGATATTACTAGAATAAATCCTTTCCTTCAACCTTTCGCTTATCATTTTTTTATCTTCTATTGATATGGGTTTTCTACTTTCTACTCTTATTTCTCCGACAGCCTTTCTTTCATTATCATAATAGTTTATGATGCAATATTCTCCACTTAGCTTTTCTTTTAATTCTGTCAATTCCTCTATACATTTTTCAACTTCTTGTGGATTCAACTTTGCCCCAGCGAGGTAAGCTGCTTCTCTTCTTATTTCACTGATAGAGGTTACAATCCCGTTATCTTCCCTCTCAACACACTTTGCCCAGTCACCTATCTTGTAATTTAAAAGTATCATGTAAGGTTTACTATCTTCGGGTGGGTATAAATTGGTTATAACAATATCACCTATTTCATTTGCTTCCACACCGAATCCATCCTTTGTTAAGAAAAGTAGTGTCTCAGGATATGATATTATGTGCTCATCTGTAAATGGTTGGAGTTCGTAGGCTATTACTCCATTTTCAGAAGAAGCATAAAGATCATATACCTCTGCATTGTTAAAATTTTCCCCTATAACTTTCCTTCTCTCAACTGTGGAAGGTTCTGCCGCTGTTAATATTTTTTTAATACTTAAAGTGTTTGGTTTAATGTCGACAGATGTCAATAAGATAGGCAACCTGTACACAAATGTTGTTAAACCCATAATAACAGTTGGATTAAATTCTTTTAATACTTCTACGAATTGTGAAAAATTTTTTTGTATTTTTTGTGCTGGGAAATGTGTAAAATTATATCCAAGGGTTGATAAACAATAATTTGTCCAATAACCAGAAGTAGCAGGCGGCTCTGGATAACAATTAAGCACTCTCTCGTCTTTTTGGAAAATTATTTTAACAAGGTTTTTAAATTGACTTTTTCCGAACTCTAACTCCTTAACACTCAACCAAATTTCCTTAGGTTTTCCTGTAGTTCCAGAAGTGTAGAAAGGTCCTTTAGCTTCAGGGTGTTTATAATAAACTAACTCTGGCAAGTTAGCAGGAGTTGTATATAACCCTTTTTCATAAGCTTTCAATAAATCTTGTGGACTTTTAATTTCATCAGGATCTATTCCCAATTCCTTATACTTTCTAACATACCAAGGAATTTCTTTAGAAAGACTAACAACATACTTAACTCTTTTCTCTAATTCTTCTTTCATCTCGCTTTTCATATTTTTAGATTATTCAAAAGGAAAATTTAAAATTTTTTTAGAAATTTCCAAAAATGGAAAAATAAAAACTTTTAAATTTAAATATTCAGTTTTAAAACATGAAAACTTTCGTTCCTTACGAAGAAAAAAGCATAGATGTTGAATTATACTTAACTCAGATTCTAGAATTTCACAAACAAAAAACTCCTTACTGGCAAAAAATTCTTTCTAAGGAAAAAATAGATGGTTTGATTTCTAGCAGAAGCTTTGAAGAAACTTTGTTCAATTTATCAAAGCTAGAAGTAGATCAAAATTTGTTAAGGACAAATTGGCTTTTATTCAAACCTTTAAAACTTAAAAATTCAAAATGCTCTTTTTCCTCTGGAACGACCGGACCCCAAAAATATTGTCTTTGGTCTGAAGATTACATAAACAAGCAGGCAGACTACATTTCTTTCTATCTCAAAGATAAAGGAATAAAAAATGCTGTAATTCAAGGACCTAGCAGTGTTTATAAGGAAGTTAACGAAAGAGCTATAAACAGTTTAGGAGGAATACCTTACTTCGTTGGGTTAAGGGTAGAAGGTTTAAAGCCAGTTATAGAAGAAGCTGCAAAAAAAGGATTAGAAGAAATTATTAAAGTAATTAAGAAATATTTTGAACTAGAAATAGAAAAAACTAAAAGGCTTTTAGAACACGATGAAAACATAAATTTCATGAGAAGTGCGTGGATGATGCTAGGTTTTTTCGAAGAATTTTTTGGTGAAAAAAGAAATATAGAAAATGTTATGGTTAGTGGATTAGGCTATTCACCACAAAACCATGGATTTTTGATCAAAAAGTTTAAGCAAGTAATTCCATCTTATGGTTATTTTGCTTTTGGCGATGCTTTGGGGAGATATGAAAATGGCAATCTTGATTATCATCCAGTCTTTCCTTATGCTATTTTTACGGTTGTAAAAGAAAACGGAGAAATTGCAAAATATGGAGAAGGAGGAAATCCTTTGTTTGTAATAGCAAGGCCTGATTTATTCTTAGTTTTAAAAGAAAGTAATGAGTTTGCGATAAGAGCTTCGCCTAAGGAAGAATTTCCTTGGGATGGTATAAGAAATCCTAGAAGATAATGAACAAATTTTTCTGTTAGACGTCTAACATTAAAAGTTAATCATTT
>JAWCMJ010000074.1:2528-3091 GCA_039091285.1 Candidatus Aenigmatarchaeota archaeon | reverse complement strand
CGCGAGATGATTCTCGCAGAAACGGAAGAAGAAAGAAGAGAAGCATTGAACAAATTGTTACCTTACCAAATTAAAGATTTCATTGAAATATTAAAGATCATGGACGGCTTGCCAGTGACTATAAGACTGCTCGATCCCCCCTTACATGAATTCTTACCAAAATCGGATTCTGAAATAAAAGAATTTTCAAGAGTAACAAGAATTGATGTCAAGAAAATAAAAGCCAAAATTTCTGAACTACAAGAGTTTAATCCGATGCTTGGTTTTAGAGGCTGCAGATTGGGAATTGTTTACCCTGAAATAAGTGAGATGCAAGCTCGTGCGATTTTTGAAGCTGCTCTAAAGGTTAAAGAAGAAGGTAAGAATCCTCTACTAGAAATCGAACTTCCCAATGTTATTCATCTAAAAGAATTTAGTTTAATTAAAGAAATAATTAAGAAAGTTGCAAAAGAAACCGGTGCAGAGCAATCGATTAAGTATAGAATAGGAACAATGATTGAGTTTCCAAGAGCTGCTTTAATTGCAGACGAGCTTGCAAAAGAAGCGGATTTCATGAGTTTTGG
>JAWCMJ010000074.1:1818-2498 GCA_039091285.1 Candidatus Aenigmatarchaeota archaeon | reverse complement strand
AAAGATCCTTTCCAAACTATTGATCAGGATGGTGTTGGTAAAATAATGAAAATTGCGGTTGAGAAAGCGCGAAGCACTAAACCAGAGATTGAAATAGGTATCTGCGGCGAGCATGGTGGGGACCCAGAAAGTATAAAATTTTGTCATAAAATTGGTCTATCAAGTACTTCGTGCAGTCCTTTCAGAATACCCGCTGCAACCATATATGCTGCTCGAGTCGCAATAGAAGAAAATTTAAAAAATGTACAGTCGACCATGTAAAGAAGTTGTAAAAGAATTTATGAAAACTGTAAAAAAGAAAGAGTATCTCTATGCCAGAAGCGAAAGTGATGATAAAGGTTTCTTTCAAGGTAAAGATGGAAAGATAATTTACATTAGAAAAGGAAAAGTAGGGATTATAAGAGATGTAGATAAAGATGCTTCTCTAAGAATTCAGTTTCCTTATAAAAGTTCAAACCCGCCACATGAACTAGTTGAAGTTTTTACAACAAAAAATGGGTGGTGGGAAGTTCCAATTAGTGTCCTAGTAAAAAGTGAACTCTCTAAAGAAGAAAAAAATTCCTTAGATGAAAAAGTATTAGACAAACTTTTTTATTCTAAAACCTTATAAATTGCCACTTCTTTCATTTTATGGGCCTATAGTTCAATGGATAAAACATTCGGCTTCGGAGAGCCCTCTT
>JAWCMJ010000074.1:0-1808 GCA_039091285.1 Candidatus Aenigmatarchaeota archaeon | reverse complement strand
AAGCCTCGGGAAGAAAATCGATGAAACCGAAAGTTGCAGGTTCGAGTCCTGCTAGGCCCACTGAAAATGAAATTGAAAAAAAAACAAGAAAAAGAGCTTTTCTTTTATATGAATCGAGAGCTAAAAAGATTGAAACAAGTTTTTTCTGAAGTAAACTTAAAGAAAAAGGTAACAAAAAAAGCAAGTAAGGAAATTTTTGAACTTGCATATAGTTATTTTAAAGATGCTTTATATTTTTATCAAAAGCAAGAATATGTTAAAACATTTGAATTGCTTAATTATTGCTGGGGTTTGCTTGATGCTTTGGCAATTGCAAAAGTATTAAGAGTACCTCCTAAAATGTGTGGGTGGTTTAAAACTAACTTCTAAATTTAATAATCTTTTTAAATAAAAATATAATTGCTTTTATGGGGCTGTAGTCTAGCTTGGTAGGATTCAAGCCTCGGGCGCTTGCGACGCCGGTTCAAAATAAGGAACACATTTCCTTATCAACCTTTGGAAAATAAGGAACACATTTCCTTATCAACCTTCGAGTTCCTTATGATACTCCGGTCAGCCCCATTTCTTACTTCTGGTTCAGAAATATTTTTAAATGCAATAAACCACAAAATTAAATGATGCGAAAAGAGGATTATCTGCCGCAGCTTATTGAGTATTTAAGAAAGAATATAAAAAAAGGTTATAAAATTGACCAATTGAAATGGATCCTAATAAATCAAGGGAATTCCAGAGTCCTTGTTGAAAAAGCGATTGAGATTGTTGAGAAGGAATTCCCTAAATTTGCAGTAAAAAAAGAACCCGAAGTAACGCCACAGCAAAAAATTGAACAGCCTAAGATAGAGATTATAAAAGAAAAAAAGAAAGGTTTTTATTCTAAGTTATTTGGAAAGAAATAAGTTAAAGTTTATTTCTTAGTTAAATTTAAAAGTCTCAAACAGTTGATTCTCTTATAGCGGGGTGGAGCAGCCTGGAGTGCTCGCGAGGCCCATAACCTCGAGGTCGCGTGGTTCCAATCCCGCCCCCGCTACTTTATGTTTCTTAAAAGTGGTGACAAAATAGAAAAATTTAAATAAGCAAGTTTCCTTGAATCATTATGGAAGCTTACATTGAATACTTAATATCAAAACAAAAAAGGAGATGTGGATTAGAGGGAGAATTAACAGTTTCTGAGAGAAAAAAGTTTGAACAAGTTAGCGGAGAAAGGATTAAAAAGCAATTAGAATATTTATTTGCGGGAGAAATAATTTCAATAGAAGGCATTACTCTTGCTGGAGATGTTCTTTTTTATGATGGTTCTCGATTGAGGTCAGAGCCACTAACTAATTTAGGATATTTTCTAAGCAAGAAGGGGGGTTTTGAAATATATGAAAAAGGGCCGACGATAATGTCAAAAATTAATTCTCAATCTTTTAAATAATTGTTCCCTAAAATTAGGGTCGTTTATATCAAGAGTTCCGTCAAGTTCTTCAAGTAAGTTAAGTGCTTTATAAAAAGCTAACACTGATTTAGTTTTTTCTTCATAAATCTTTAACCTTTCTTTTACAACCTCTGGTTTTTCGTCCTCTCTCTGGTACAAAGATCCTGAACAAAAATCACAAATACCTTCTCTTTGTGGAGCAAGAGTTTTTATATTAAAAATAGCATTACATTTACTGCAAGTTCTTCTAGAAGAAATTCTTTCAACTAGGACGTGATTTTCTGCTACAAGATTAAGAAAAACATCTATGTTTGTAATTTCTTTTAACATTTCAGCTTGTTTTAAAGTCCTAGGAAAACCATCAAGAATAAACCCTTTTTTACAATCATCT
>JAWCMJ010000073.1:834-3181 GCA_039091285.1 Candidatus Aenigmatarchaeota archaeon | reverse complement strand
GACTTTTCCAAAAACATTGTTCAATCCTTGCCCAGACAGGAGCTGGAAAAAGTTATTTAGTTAGCTGTTTAATAGAGGAAATTTTGGATAGAAGAGAAGAATTGGGGAAACCAGCAGTAATAGTTATAGATTCACATGGAGAATACTTGGGATTTGGTGAAGAAAAATATTTTGGCAAAACAAAAATTTTTGATGAAAATATTTTAAAAATAGCTGCTCATGAGCTTTCTGTAAACCAGATCTGTGAGCTGCAACCCTTTATTTCTCCTGTTGAAAAAAGAGAGCTTACAAGAATAATTGAAAAATTGAAAGAAGAAAAGATTGCTTACGATTTGAACGAGCTTATAGCTGCTGTAGAAATTAGCGACATCAAACCAAACATAAAAGCTCCTTTAGTTTCTTGGCTTAACGATTTAAACTCAACAGGGCTTTTCAGTAATGTTACCAAGCCTAGTATAGAAGAATTAGCTAAGGCTGGACAACTAAGTATAATAGATCTATCAAATTTTATCCATCTGAGAGATAAACAAATAATTGTAACTTTTATATCAAGAAAGTTGTTTGAAGCAAGAAGAGCAAGCAAAATTGCTCCATTCATTCTTTTCATAGAAGAAAGCCATCAGTTCTCTCCAGAAAGGGAAGAAAGGTTCCAAGCAATCTCAAAAATTGCCCTGAAGGTGTTAGTAGAGAAGGAGCAATATCTAAGGGTATAATAGAAACAATAGCAAGAGAAGGAAGAAAGTTCAACGCTTCCCTAGTTTTAATTTCTCAAAGGCCAATTCAGCTAAGTGTAACTGCACTAAGCCAATGTAACACTTCAATACTTTTGAGGATTGTTAATCCTTATGACATAAAACACATTTCAGAATCATGCGAATCCATAAGCTCTGATATAATCGAGATGCTTCCTGGTCTAAAAGTTGGAGAGGCAATAATAACTGGAGCAGCTTTAAACTATCCGATAATAGTTAAGGTGAGAAAGAGAAAAAGTAAAGAATCACCAAAAATTGGGATGAAACTAGAAGAAGCAGTACTAAAGTATAAAGAAGAGGAAAAACAAAAGATCGAAGATTTGGAAGCTTTTAGCTAATTGCTATAACCTTAGTAGGTTCGTCTTTTTCTTTATCTCTTTCTAATCTGTAAAGAAAACCTGTAACCGCATCTTCTAATCTTTCTTCGTGCGAAATAAGAAAAACTTGGTCTACAAGCTCACCTACTCTTGTTTTTAGAGTTAAAGCCAAATCTTCCACAGCTTTTACATCTAAATTTTGAGTGGGTTCGTCTAAAACAAGCCATCTTAGCTGAGGAGCTAAAACTCTAGCAAAAGCAATTCTCAAAGCTAGACAAGCAACACTTCTTTCACCACCAGAAGCAATACCATCTGCGTTTATAAACCTTCCGGCCCTATCCTTAAGTTGTAAAACATAATCTCCTTCTTCTATGTTAAGTTTAATCTCGATAAAATCTCTATAAGGATAAAGAGTAGGCCAAAGCTTATTCATCTCATAATTCACTGCCTCAACAAACTCTCTTCTCATTTCCTCTTGAGTTGATTTTAAAGCTAGTTCAAAAATTTTTAAATCACTTATAATTTTTTCCAGCTTTTTAACTTCTTCTTTTTCTTTAATCAGTTCCTTAAGTCTTTCTTCATATTCTTTTTTTCTCTGCTCTTTTTCTTCTATTAGTTTTGAAATTCCGGAGATTTTTTCTTCTTTCTCTTTTTCTTCACCAAACAACTCTCTTAACTTCGTTTCCTTTTCTACCAAATTCCTTCCAGAAATTTTTTCTTCGACCTCAGAAATTTTTGCCTCCAAATGCTTAGCTTCTTTCATAAGCTCGCTTAGCCTTTCCTTTCTTTTCTCATAATCCTCGAACTTAGAGTAAAGAATCTTAAGTTCGTTTATCTTTTCTCTTACTTCTTCACTTACTTTTTCTATTTCTCCGATTTCTTCTTTTAATTTTTTCAATTTTTCTTCCTTTTCTCCAAAATTTTTGCTCAAATCTTCAAGTTGTTTTTTTGAATTTTCATATTCCTCTTTTTTTATGTCCAAATCTTTAATTTCGCCAATTATACTTTCAACTTTTTTCCCAATTTTCTCAAGTTCTTTTAGCTCTTTCTCATTTTCATCTTTATTTTTCCTTGTTTCTTCAATTCTTTTGTTGAATTCTTCTAACAACTTTTCTCTTTCTTTTAAAAGTTTTTCCTTTTTATCCTCTGTAAGGATAGAGTCACAAAGTGGACATTTTCCTACAACAGAAGAAATTTTTTCGATAATTTCTTTTGTTTCTTTTATCTTTCCTTCCAATTCTTTTTCTTCACCAACAAGTCTCTCGTATAAACCTTTTT
>JAWCMJ010000073.1:293-824 GCA_039091285.1 Candidatus Aenigmatarchaeota archaeon | reverse complement strand
GCTCACTTTTAAGTTTAAGTTTATCCTCAACTTCTTTTCCAAGCTTGTCGATTTTTTCATCCTTCAAAAAAGTTATTTTTGCTTTAATCTCATAAACCAAAGAGTTCAACTTCTCGTAATCTTCCCTTTTTTCTTTCAAAACTTTATCTAATTCTTTTGCTTTATTTTCTAACTCTTTCAGAAACTTTTCTATTTCTTCTTTTGTTTTACCTTTAAGGTTTTCTTCCAAACTTTTAATAGTTTTTATCGTCTCTTCTATAGCGCTATTTATTCCTTTTTGCTCTCTTTTGAAAGATTCCAAACTTTCGTTTAATTTTCTTAACTCGTTAACTTCTTCTTCAATTTTTTTCTTTTTAATCAGAATTTCTTGCAATTCTTTTTTCAATTCTTCTTTTTCAGAAGAAAGTTGGCTTAGAGATAATATTAAATCAGAAATATTTCTTTCTAAAGAACTTGTATCAACTTGATCTATAAGCTTTTGTTTTTCATTTTTTCTGTCCAAAAGCCTGTTTGTTAAAGTTTTTGTGCTTG
>JAWCMJ010000073.1:0-283 GCA_039091285.1 Candidatus Aenigmatarchaeota archaeon | reverse complement strand
ATTTATCATCAAAAGCTCATCAATTTTTTTCATTCTTTGGCCTTTTGGTATTGTCAGAAAATAATCTAGAGCATTTTGCTCAGAGTAAATCGCCCTTGTAAAAAGTTCATAATCAATTTTTAAAATTTTTTCTACAGTTTCTGTTACGCGCTGGGAGTTTGGGGCTTCTATTAATTTACCCTCTTCTCTTAATTCTGAATAGCTTGTTCTTTTTCCTTTTTCTATAATCCTTTTTACAGAGTATAATTTTCCGTTAGTCTCGAAAAAAACCTCAACTTCAGCC
>JAWCMJ010000072.1:0-3144 GCA_039091285.1 Candidatus Aenigmatarchaeota archaeon | reverse complement strand
AAGGGCTTTTTCTGCTGAAGAAGGAAGGGTTACGATTTTGGGAAAATACAATGTGAGTTTAATGGAAAGTTGTGGGTTAGCTACACTTCTTCAAGAAATTCATCAAATAATAGGCGAAAAAAAATTTTTTGAAATTTTTTTAAAATCAACAAAAATAAGCATAGAACTTATTTATAGGTCTTTAGGCATAACTCCTTCTATAGAGAATTTAATAAAATCTCTTCCATTTATGGATATCTACGGATGGGGAAAATTTACTTTAATCGAACAAAAAGAAGAAAGAAATAAAATGCGATGGATTGTAAGAGTAACTAACTCACCTATTGTTGAATATGCAAAACAACATTTTGGTAAAAATTCAAATGTTTGTATTTTATATAGGAGCAATCTTTATATCGCTTTCCAACTAGTCTTTAACAAACCTGTTAAAGTGGAAGAAACTAGTTGTTATACAAAAGGGGCACCTTACTGTACTTTTAGAATAGAAGTATCTAAAGGTTGAATGTCATGGAACTTTACGACCACAAGCAAATAATAAAAGAATTGTACGATATTCAAAAAATTAAAAATTTTCAAATGAAAACCCTATCTGAATTGGTTAAACGGACTGCTATTTCTCCACTATATAAAAACAAACTCAAAGAAGTGAAAGAATTAGAAGATTTACAAAAACTTCCTTTGACTTTTTACGATGACATTGTTTCAACTATTTCTACTTTCGGTCTAGAGAAAACTTTATTGGAACCTCCCTTGAAATGCTGGCAAACTTCTGGATATACTTCAAATTCTAAAAAATTCTATTTCAGTAAAAAAGACGTCGACTCTATAGCCGAAATTGCAGCAAGAGTAGGTTATATTTTTGGACTTAGAGAAGGAGACGTTGTATGGAGCTTATGTGCTCCTGAACCATACGCTTCAGGTCCTATACTTCATTTGGTAGCCGAAAAATTAAATCTTAGAGAAATATTTATACCTCTCACTAAAACTTCAGATATAATTAGAGGGCTTAAAACTATCTCTAAGGTTTCTAGAATTGACGCTATTTGTGGAACTCCAGTTATCTACTCTATAATTGGAGAGATCGTTAATGAACCTTATACATTCAAAGAAAATGTATCAAAAAACTTACAAAAAAAACTAAAATTAAAATTTTTTACTGATATTGTAAGCAAAATTTACTTAAGAGATATAGATTATCAAAAATTACATCATATTTTTTCAGACATCAGTAAGGGATTTTTCTTTGGAGAAATACTTGAAAGCTATAAACAAAAACTCCGAAAATTATGTCCAAAAATTAGTCCTCGTGAAGTTTACGGAAGTACTGAACTGATCGTGGGAGGAACTCAACTTAAAGAGGAGGAGGAAGGGCTAAGCGTATGGTTAGATTGGTTTATTCCTGAAATTGCTGAACCTTCTGAAATAATAAAAGCAAGAGAGGATAGAAACTATGAGATAGAAAGTGTCCCTTGGTGGAAATGGTATAGCGGACTTAGAGGCGAATTAATTATTACTAAGGATTGGTTTTGCTTACCTCTTATTCGTTATCCCACAGGGGATGTTGTAGAAGTTATTACAAAATCTAAACCTATAAATGTATACTTTAACGAAGAGAAGTTAACTTTTAATCTTCCTATTATCAAAATCTTGGGTAGGGTCTCTGAAATCATTAATTTCAATTTCCCCGAAGAAGAAGTCCGAGTAATGGGAATAGGAAATCTCTACTCCAGACAACTCAAAGAAGCAATGGAAAGTGTTAAAAAATTTGGGAAAGTTAAAAATTGGGATTTGCAAGTATACAAAAATGTATTTTTGCCTCTTTTAGACCCTCAAAAGAAGAAAGAAGTGGGACCATTTACTCAACTTACTTTTCGAGTAATCCCAGAAAGTTTACAAAATCCAGAAAAATTTAAAGAAGAAATTATTACTTCAATTAGAAAATATTCCCCAGATTTTAACTTCATTTTAGAAAAGATGGAGCTGGCCTATTCTAGAAATCTAATTAATCGATTAGTCAATGTAGAAATTTTAGCTCCAGAAGAATATGAAAAAATAGAAAAAGAAATAGAAAAAAGAATCAAAGAAGGCAAACCTCTAGGACAAATTAAACCAAAACAAATTCAGTTTCATTAATTATATTATTTTAAGTATTCCACAAATGTTTAATGCTCAGAAAAAAAATGGAAAAAAATTCATTTACCCAAAACTTCTATTCCGTTCGTATAAGGAACCAAAACTTCTGGAATTTTTACGCTTCTGTCTTTTTGTTGAAAATGCTCAAGAATAGCTAGCATAGTTCTGCTTGTTGCTATGGCGGTGGAGTTTAAAGTATGAACAAAACCTTTTTGGCTTCTCTCCTTCCTTTTCTCTAAACTTAATGTTAAGTCTTCTTGCCTGATAATCTGTACAGTTAAAGTTTGAACCTACTTCCCTAAACTTACCGTCAACCATCCAAACCTCTGTGCCAACAAACTTCAAAGGCAAATCTTTTTTGTCTAAAGTTTCGAAACTTTTTATCGAGCTCGAGAAGCTCATCAAACATTTTTAACTTTTCCAAATCTTGCTTCCTTTTTAAATTATTTCTCATAAGCTCTGGCTTTTCTCTTATCAGTTTAATGTCAAGCATAATCTTACCTTAATTTTTAGTTAATTATTTAAAAATTAATTTGATACAAAACTATTTGGGAATATATTAAGGGTAAAATACCGAACAACCACCATAACGGCTTGAAAATAATCTTTTTTGTTTTATACTTTTATTTCGTCCTCCTAATCCCAGGTGATTAGACTTATTTTTTCCGAACTTTTCTTTTACTTCTAAAACTCGTTAAATAAAGAACTATATCATCAACCAAAGGAGAAGAAATCATTCCCAATTTTCAAATAACTTTAAAACCTACTCTCTCTTAACAACAATTCCTTTGTTTGTTATTTCTATAGGATAAATGTCAGTTCCATGCTTAGTGTGGCGCATTTTTCTTATTAACAAACTCCTTGGTGTACCTCCACCCGTGAATTCAAGATAGTGCAAAACAATTACAGCATCAACGATAAACTCTTCAAACCCAAAACGAGATAAAGATTTTGTCGCCTCTGGAATTTCCCCTACTATCAAGCTTGTTACTCCATATTGCTTTAACCTCA
>JAWCMJ010000071.1:0-3201 GCA_039091285.1 Candidatus Aenigmatarchaeota archaeon | reverse complement strand
CCCCTCTTTTACCAAGTCAACACTAACTTTTCTTGCTTCTTCACTTTGCTTCGAAGTCATGTCTAAAACGTTTTCTTTTTTTATATCACAACAAATTGCAGAGTGAGGTTCTTCAACAAAACTTTTAACGTTTTCAGAAATCCAATGATAGCGTCTTGCTGTTTGAGTATTAACATTCATTCCTTGCTGGACAACAACCCAAGATTTTTCTGTAAATAAAAAAGTATGATGGTATAAAGGATAATCACATTGGATTGCAGTATTATCTATTTTAGCACTCATTCTACTTGCATACTTTAATCTTTTGACCTTATCCGAGGATAAACAAAGAATCTCACTAATTTTTTCTATTTCTTCTAGAGTTTTTCTTGAGAGCTTTCCTTTACCTCCTGCTATTCCTAAATCAAATTCCTCTGGATTCAAAACAGATTTTAAAATAGCGCATACTGTAGTAGTAACTCCGGAAGAGTGCCAGTCGTGACCTATAACACAACCAAAAGCTTGAAACCAGAAAGGATTTGAAATTCTTCTTAAAAGTTCTTCTTTGCCGTATTCTTCTATTATTAAAGTAGCAATTTGTTTCCCCAACCTTTTCATTCTGTTCAAAAGCCAGAAAGGTACATGCCCATAATGTAAGGGAAGTTCTGCCATTCCAACTTTTTCCATTTCTTCACCTTTTTATAATTTTAACTTTTTAATCTGTAGAATTATTATTTTTATGTTGGATATTATTTTCGGAAGTCATCTCTGTTTTTAATTTTTCTGAGGAATTACTAATAAAAGTGAGATATAAAAAGAATGTTATACAATAAAGTTGCTTAACAATTTCTGTCTTTTAAGTAATGAAATTTAAAAATATCAAAGAATTTAAAATATAAGCAACATTATATTCAATAAAGTTAAAAAACAGGAAACGAAGATTTTAATCACATAACTACTAGCTTAAGCAGTTGAAAATTTTTTAATTAATTGTGCAATCAAAACATATAATATTTAGAGGTGTAGGTCCAACGGCGAAGCTGATAACCGGAAGGTCGGGAGTTCGAATCTCCCCCGGTCCACTTTAAGGACCGGTAGCTTAGTCTGGTTGGAGCGTCCGAGTTGGACCAAACACTCTATAACCATAAGAAATTCAAAATTCTACTCCACTGAAGTATTCTATTGTCGGAAAATTAAGAACCTTTTAAAAAGTTCCAATTTCCTTTACTTCTTGATACCTTACTTTTTTTTACTCCACAATCTTTCTCTTCTATTTTTGGATAAGAATGTCTACAATGAATTTTATCTGAGTATGAAAATAAAGTAAAATCTTTCGTTAACAGATCTCCTTTTTCGTAAAAACAAGAAGTAAGTAATATCTTATCAATTTTGCTCATTTTCTCTGTTTCCCTAAGAAGAATAGTATTTGGATAACGAGTTAGTATTCTAGTGTTTTTTCTGTTGAGAATTTCTTGAAAAGTCTTTAACTTTAAAAAACTTTTCATCTCAACACCCAATTTTCTCTGGGCTTCACTTAATACATAGAATGGTAAAGTAATTCTACACTCTTTAAACAAAAAAGGTAAAAAATTTCTTCTTCTGTAGAAGTCAGCCACAGAAAGCAAAACATTCGTATCCACATAGAAAAAATAATACTTCTCTCCTAAATTTTCTCTTATAACAGTGTCAACAAAACTTCTTGGATAAGCTTTTTTATATTCAATAGCCTTATACATATTAAAAAAATGGTAGGAAAATTATTAAAATATGATTTAAAAAGTAGTTCTAAATTAAACTAGTAACCCTCTAAGGCTTTTTGAAAAATTTACCTATGCTAAAGCTTAAAAATAACATTTTGTAAGTTTGATTTGATGAAAGGATTGTTTATAGTGTTTGAAGGGATTACAGGCTCTGGTAAAAAAACTCACATAAAACTTTTAGCAGAAAAATTGAAAGAAAGTGGGAAAGAAGTTACCGTACTTTCCTTTCCGAATTACGAAAGTGAGATAGCAAGATTTACAAAAAGAGCTGATTTAGATGCTTATACACAATCTTTACTTTTTGCTGCTGACAGAAGTCTTTACCAGGAAAGGATTAAAGCTTTACTTGAAAAAGGAAACGTAATTCTTTGCGATAGATATTGTTACAGCAACTTTGCTTATCAGGCAGCAAAGGGCTTGCCTTTGGAGTGGCTTAAAGAGATAGAAAAACATACTATCAAGCCTGACATTGTTTTTTTGATTGATGTACCGGTTGAAATCAGCATGAACAGGGTTAAACAGTTGAGCATTGAAGATTTTACTAAAAAGGAAATACTTGAAAGGTTGGAAAGGGAAAAAGACTTTCTGGAAAAAATAAGGGAAATTTACTTGAGCTTAGCTGTAACTGATAAAGAAACTAAGTGGTTTGTTATTAATGGTTCAGAAGATATTTCTGTAAATCATGAAAAGATTTGGAAAAAGGTAAAGGAAAAACTTAAAATTGAGTGAGTTTTTTTTTCAACTTTGTTAGACGTCTAACAAAAAATAAGCATTTAAAAATAAGAGATTAATTTACAATTATGAAACTCTTAACTTCGCCGGTCGAGGCTTTAAAGGAAGCAAAAACAAAAAAAAGTTTTGGTAAAACCATAGGAATATTAGTAATTTCAGCAATACTTTTTGGTTTATCTGTAGCAATATTTCCTCTAGGATTTTCAACAACTCCTGTTAGGGCAGTACCAACCTTTTCTACAATGACCTTTGCTGTAATTTTTGTAGGTACGTTAATACTTTGTTTGTTCTACGGCTATCTAGCAAAGTTAGTAATGAACATTCTTGGAGGTAAAGGGAAGTACTTCGAAGGTCTAACGACAATAACCTACTCCATATTCCCCTTTTCTGTAGGTTTATTTATATTAGCACTACTAAACTACGCTTTCCTTCAAGTGCAGCAAATAGCCCAATATTATTTGGTAACAATCTTTATCCAAGGGTTTATTCTATCGGTATTTACAGCACTCGGGTTAGCAGTATTTTACAAAGGACTTAACGAACTTTTCCAAGTGGATATGATAGCTGCATTGGTTGGTGCAGGAATACTTTTCTCAACACTTTGGATTGCATTTTATGCAATAGTGTTTAGTTTGATGGGAGCTTTTATTCCAATAGTTCCATCGATTAGACCATAAAATCGTAAGCTAATTTTTCCTTTTTCTTTTTTTTCAAAAATTTTTAAAGAGTT
>JAWCMJ010000070.1:0-3205 GCA_039091285.1 Candidatus Aenigmatarchaeota archaeon | reverse complement strand
TTAGAAAGTGAAAGTTTTCTAATTCTTCTGATGCTTCTAGAGTTTTCTTTTCTACTTCTTTCGAGAGCAAATCCAGTTTTGATAAGATTGCATTTTCTAGTAAAGAATCTATTCTATTCTTTTTAATGTTTATGCTTTCGATATCTTCTGGGTTGCTTTTGTAGTAACTTATTAGATTGTCTGTCAGCAGAAAATAAGAGCTGAAAGAACTTTTCAGCTCTTCTAGCATTTCATTTTTTTCCATAAACTTACTTTCGAGAAGAAAAATCTGGTTTTCAGTTTTATTCATTAAATTTTTCATAGATTGAAGATAAACTTCACTGTTTGTGAAAAGATACTCGTCCAAATTTAACCTGTAAGTTAGGGATAAAATTTTCAAGTAATCTATCGAACTTAAAAGAAACTCATATTCATGAATTACTAGGTTTGTAGTTTGATGAGCTTTTTGAACTAAAAAATTATTTACAGAAGTTAAAACTAAAACCGACAGGATAAAAATTAGTGAGAATAAAATTAACTTCCTTCTTATGGTTAAGTATGGTTTTATTCTAACCATACTCCATAGAACTCCTCGTCAGAACCCTGAACAGGGCAATAATCAAACCCTTTAACTTTTTTGCTCATAACATGAAAGTCTAGGGGAGAAACTCCAAAGATGTTTGGAGCATCTTCAACTATTATTTCCTGTGCTTTAAAGTATAATTCCCTTCTTTTTTCTCTGTCCAAAGTTCCTAAAGCTTCTTCCATTATTTTATCTACTTCAGAATTTTTATAATGCCCTGGGTTTGTCCACTCACCAGCAGTTGAAGAGTGATAAGCTGACCACAAATAGTTGTTTGGGTCTGGATAAGCTGAACTAGAATAAAGTGGAAACATATCTGGCGAGGTTTTTGGGTCTTTAAATGAATTCACAGCATCGGCCCAACTCATAGGAATTATGTTTACAGTTATGTTTAACTCAGCAAGTTGTTTTTTTAGCAGCAAACCAACTGCTTTTTCTTCTTCCAAACCAGCAACATAAACATAATCCAAAGAAAAACCGCCATTCGGCCAAGGAGATTTTGCTAATTCTTCCCTTGCCTTAGTCATGTTTAACCTGTAAACGTTTAGATTTTCGTTTACCCACTCGCTTGGTGGCAAAGGCCCTTTAAGTAATTTTGCTCTTCCAACCCACAATTTTTCCAGAGCATCGTAATCAAAAGCATAAGATATTGCTTTTCTTACATGCTTGTTAGAAGTTGGTCCATACTGATTGTTCATTTTTATTTCAAAAGTATGGATTGCTGGTTCTTCCACTAATAAGAATCCATAAGCATCTCTCAAAAGAACTTGATCTTCAGGAGAAACCCAATCAATTATGTGGACCTCTTCCTTAACCAAAGCGTTAATTCTTTCAGAAGACTCTTTTATAACTTTTCTTGTAAATCCTTTTAGTCTTTTTCCAGGCCATCCTTTCCAGTAGTTTTCAAAAGCCTCAAACTCGTAGACTTGACCAGGAATGAAATTTTTAAGGGTAAACGGGCCAGAACCTGCTTCATGGGAAGCGAGCCAGCTTTGCCCAAAATCATCACCCTTATGTTCTTCAACAATTTTTGGATTAAGTATAAACAACCAAGGTATAATATCAAGAAAAGGTGCAAAAGGCTTAAGAAGCTTAATCCTAACTGTGTAGTTGTCAGGAGTTTCTATACCACTTTCGTTCACTATTCCTTTAAACATGTAAGCAGGACCTTTGCCTATTTTTAAAAGCCTTTCCAAAGAATACTTTACAGCATAAGAGGTTACTGGCGAACCATCATGAAAATAGGCATCTTTTCTTAAGTGAAAAATCCAAGTTGTCCCGTTGTCTAAAACTTCATGACTTTCTGCAAGCCAAGGAATAACTCTTGGTGGGTTGTCAACATGCCTGTATAGATTATCGTAAAGATTTTTTAATGTACTACTTATTGCTTCATCAAACCCAACAGCAGGGTCTATGGTGTACAAGTCAACAGCAGAACCTATGAAAAGAATTTTCTCTTCTGTTCTTTTTTCCTCAACTCTTTCCTCGTGCCTAAAAGTAAAAAATGCAAGTAAAACGATTGTTACAACTATTAAAACTAATGCTAGTACTAACTTCTTCATTCTTTCACTCTAAGTTTTTCCTCCAGCTCTTTTATTCTTTTTTTCAGTTCAACCATTTTCAACTCTCTCCCAACTGCAAACTTTTTGAATTTCTCAAGCTCTTTTATTTTTTCCTGAAGATTTTTGTTCAGCTCTTTCAGCTTTTCCTCATTCCTTTTTCTTTCCGTTATATCTCTTACAACACTTACCCATCCAATTCTATTTCCCTTTTCATCTTTTAACGGGAAAACTGAATGCTCGGTCGGAAAAATTTCTCCATTTTTCCTTTTCATCCTAAACTCGAAGTTTGTTAAACTTCCTTTCTTTTCTATTGTCGGGTACAAAACTTTTTGGAATTCTAGCAAGGTTTCTTTGCTTACATGTAAAAACTCTGTTGTCTTACCTATCATCTCTTCCTTTTTATAACCAAAGATTTTACTAGCAGCTGGATTGCAATCAATAATAGTTGGTGGTTTTTTACTGTCAAGAATGAATACGGCACAATCCAAGCTTAAGAAAATTTTTTCTAAGAGTTCTTTAGATTTCCTAATTTCTTCTTCTACTTTCTTTCTAAAAGTTATGTCTCGAATTATTACCATATCGCCTACTATTTTTCCTTTCTCTTTTATGGGAGCTGCGTTAATTTCACCTATGAGTATTTCTCCGTTTTTCTTTATCACTTCAATATCGTAAGGTTTAATCTCAAACCCAGCCATTCTCTTGAGAAAGTTCTTGTAAGTTATCAAGATACTTTTTTTGGTTAAAACTCCTGCTTCAGTAAACTTTTTTCCTATCAAGTCCTCTTTTTTATAACCCAAAAGCTCTTCAACTTTTTTATTTATTTCTATAAACCTTCCTTTTCTGTCAAGAATAACAATAGGGTCAACAGCAAGTTCAAAAAGATTTCTGTACTTTTCCTCAGATTTCTTAATTTTTTCTTCCATTTCTTTTTTCTCAGTCAAATCACTTATCACAACTAATTTTCCGATAAGCTTTCCTTCAGAGAAATAAGGCACAGAATAACCTTCAAAAAACCTTCCATCCTTAGTTTCTATTGAACCTTCCACTTTTTCTTTCGAAGTTAAAACTTTTTTAATTAAAT
>JAWCMJ010000007.1:13015-14702 GCA_039091285.1 Candidatus Aenigmatarchaeota archaeon | reverse complement strand
AAAACTCTTTTTACCATTAAAGATTTTTTCAAAACATCTTCATCTCCATTTTCAATTATGGTTGAAAACATTGTCATTAAAGCAATTATTTCAATTATATAAACTCCAACAATAACTTGGAAAAAGTGAATCGGTATCATATTATTCAAGCTTATAAAAGATGAAAGTATACCTTTCCCAGCAGATGTGAAAGGACCATACCCTTGAACTTGTTGATAAAGTAGTTCTGCGTCTCCTAAAATAACTAGAAGTTGCATTATTATAGCTGCCAAGGCAACAACAATTCCACCAGCTAAAGGAGCTAGGAGTAAAGCTTGAATTTTTAGGGTTGAAGTTATTTCAGCCATTAAATCTTTTAAACCTTCCTCGACCGAGTGAGCATTTTTTAAGTATGTGGAAATAGATAGCATAGTTTTAGAGACGGCAGCAGACCCTTTTCTCTCTATTTCTACTAGAGCCCTCATTACAGTTTCGATAATAGTAGAAGGATAATAAATAATAGCTCCATATTTTTCATCAAAAATAGCTTGCTCAAGTGTAACTCCAAAATTTTCTATATTTTGAAGAATTGCTTTTATAAATTCTGATATTTTTAAGTTTCTTAACTTTGGTAAAACTTCGGAAAGAACTTTCTCTATAGGTATACCCAAACGCAATCTGTTACCTATTTGGAAAATTGCTTCTGGAAATTCTGACTCTATTGTTATTATTTCTTCCCTTAGTTTAATTTTATCTCTTGTTATAAAAATCATATAAATTGAAAAAGCCAAGGCTACTCCTAAAGTTACTAAAAGTGAAGTATAAAGTTGCTCTGGTGAGAAAGTTGCTTCTATCAACATCATTCCCAAGAAACCGTAAAAACATAAAATTCCTCCAAAAATCAACGCCAAAATTAAATTTCTGTTCAAAAATTTTTCCTTCTTAAACTTAGGATGTCTCGAAATGTCTGGTTGATGAAAACTGATAGGCCTTCTGTCTAGGTACATTTTCATAAGCCAATAAACCATTAAAGGCAATATTAAATCATAACCCATGGCTAAAGTTAAAGGCTGAATCATTTCCGGCATAAACAAAGACATTATCGGAAAGAAAACTACTCCAATTAAAGGAAGCAAAATTCCTAAAGCATTTATTACTGTGATTTGGAGTATTAAGTTCTCTTGCAAAAATTTCATTCTGTCCTTTGTTCCTTCAAGCATCACAGAAACTGCCTCATCCAAAATTTTTTCCATTTCTCTACGACCATAAAGTGAAGCATTTTTAATTAAATAAAGAGCTTCTGCGAATTCTTGATTGTCTTTTTTCCATTTTTCTATAAAATTTTCTATAGCTTCTTCTGTACTATACTTTCTAGAATAAATTTCCCACATTAGTAATTTCAAATCATAAGCTAGAACTCCCCTCAAGTTCTTTGCTGCATAATCTATAGCCTTTTCCAATGTCGGAGATATTCTCATAGAAGTTGCCATAAATAAAATACAAAGTGTCATTTCAGATGATGCGTTTATCCTAAACCAAGCAGCATAATGCATTGGGTAATCATAAAAAAAATAAAAAATTACAGCTGCGAATATTCCTATTAGAATAAAAAGAGCTGGATAAATAAGATTAAAAATTATTATAAGTGTTGTTGGGACAAGAACAGTAATTACTGTTGCAAGAAAAGCTAAAGAAAAAGCTCCCCTTG
>JAWCMJ010000007.1:0-13005 GCA_039091285.1 Candidatus Aenigmatarchaeota archaeon | reverse complement strand
TTAAAAATAACTATAAAAACCAATGGTATCAAGATTATAATTAAAGTAGCTATAAATGCCAAAGAAAAAGCTCCTGTAGGAGTTATGTTAAGATGAGAAAATTTAATTACTTCATCGTACTGCTTTTCTAAACTTTTCCATGGTTTTATTGGTAATATTTTCTCACAAGAGTTACAAAGGTTTTCGTACCAAACTGCTTTTTTAAACTCGATTTTTTTCACCTTAACCTAGATTTTAACCATTCCAACCATTTCTCATATATAATTTTTGAATCCAAAGCCCCAACTTCTTGTCTAACTTGCTCAGAAATTATATGAAACATATCGTTAGCGTCACAAACAAACTCTGCTTCTAATATTTCTGGTTTATTTAGTTTTTCTGCGTACTCTACCAAAGTCTGTTTAACTTTCCCTCTTAGTAAAATATTGTCCCAAACATCATCCCATCTTCCATGCCATTCTCTTACTCTTTTAGCAATTTCGTTCAAGACATAGGATTCACCATCTATAAGCGTGTCAGTAGGTTTAAGCTTATCTTCCTTTGCTGAGTATTGCATCAAAGGAACAAAACCTCCTTCGTCTGAAGGGTCTTGCTTCCAATGTTTTCTAACTTCTGTTAACTCAATCACTCTTCTAAAGCGATGCAAGCCATCAGGAGAGCGAAGCATGCTGCAAATTGTTATCAAATCTATTGCTTTAAAGCTTGTTGGAGCCACTCCTAAATCATGCACAACTCTATCATAAACTCCGTAAGGAGATTCTCCATGAATAGTTCCTGCAACTACGTTAGCTAAAGCTCCTATTCTCATGGCTTCAAAAAGTGCTATGCTTTCTATCGACCTAACTTCCCCAACTATCAAGCAAGAATCTCCTAACCTTAAAGCAGTTCTCAATGCTTCGTCTGCTGACAATTCTGTCTCAACTCTTGTTATTACTGACCTTGACTTTAACCTTTCAATGTTATAACCTAAATTTCTTAAATGTGAAACAGGAAGCTCAAGAGTATCTTCTTGTACAATTATTCTAAACTTTCTCATTATTTCTAGGAGGAAAGTAAAGAAGTTTTTCCTGAGCTTCTTCCTCCTGCTATAAGTATTGCTCTTCCTCCGTCAACTATAAAACTAATTAGTCCAGCATACAAAGGGTCAAACATTCTTACTTTCAAGAACAAAGGAAAAGTCCAGGGTTTTTCTCTATGCCTTCTAAAAGCAAAAGCTAAGCCTTCTGGGCTTAAAGTTCTTGTTATTGCAGCAACCCTTGCCCTTCCTCCAGGAACCTCTAACTCACAATCCAAGACAGGGTTTGCCTCATCTAACGGCCTTCCAGAATAAAGCCTAAAACGAGTTGCCCAAGCTTCTGCATCTTCTTTTGTTGGTATTAAATTTGTTTCACATTCTTCAAAATCTGAGTGAAAAACATAGATTGGAGTTAAACCTATCGGCGAGTTTATGTATACATCTTGAATTTTTTCATCGCTTAGCAAAAGCTCGAGAACACCAAAACCCGCTGTATACCTTGATAATAGCATTGCCAGTTCATCGATTTCTTTTGAGTCTAACTCTATTTTCATACTTCTTGCTATTTCCCTTATCAAATCTTTTCCTATGTTAAAAAATATTTCTCTTGCTTTTTGAGGTTCAGTAATTTCTGTTTCTGTTGGTCTGTGAGTGGCTAAGTAATTTCTTGCCCTATCCAGGATTATGAACTTTTCTTCTGACAGTTTAAACTCTGGTGGAGTTATGTGGTAAAGCAACCTAACCTTTCCTTGAACTTTGAAAATTTCAACCACAATATTATTAGCTATATAATATTTTTCTATTAGATTGCCTTCTTTTGGAGGAAGAAGCATGAAACGAGTAAGCATAAAATTTGGTCTTACCAAAGGATGAAATATTTCTCTGTAAATTTTTCTATCTCCAAGCTTATAACCCTCCAATTTCTCTTTTGCTGTTTTTATTAGAATACAAGATGAAAGGATTTTTTCTATAGGCAACAAAGCATTTTCTAAGTAGTGAGTAAAACATTTCTTTAATTCTGGCAAAGCCTTTTCTTCATTTATTCTTGCTGCAATAATCATTTTTTTTAATCTCACGTAAGCAGCTATTGGGTCTTTTCTTAAAAGTTCCAAAACCAAAAACTGCAAGTCAGAAAACCTTTTTGAAAAAAACTTTTCACATCCTGAAGGAGCAAGCTTTTCCATAGTCAAAAATTTTTCTTCGTTTAAAATTTTGTTGTAGGCTTCTGCAATTTCTCTTAAAATTTTTACCTGATTAAAATCATACTCATTTTCCCTTGTTTCTGCAAGTATTATCCTTTCAACGTTCTTTGCTTCCAAAAGCTTGTCTATAGTCTTTGCCATACATGCCTCAAAATCTTCTACGCTTGAACCATAAACACAACCCAAGCAATTTACCCTTAAAACTCCTTCTTTTACTTCATAATCGCAAACCAAGCTTACCACTATTTAAATTTATCTCTTTCCTTTCACAAATTCTTTATTAATGGCAGAAGAAGGACCAATAAACATTAGACCTATAATAAACGAGATTGTTAGAAGGTTGAACGAAGATGGAAGAAGGATAAAAGATATTGAACTAAGGGTTGATAAAATTGAAACAAACCTTAAAAACATAGAAGAAAAATCGCTAAACCAATTAAACGACTTGAAAATAGAGATAATAAAACTTGGGAAGAAAATTGAAAGTTTTGTTGAAAAGATAAGTTTTTATGAAAGTGAAATTTTAAGGTTGAACAAAGAGCTAGCAAAAACTGCAACCAAAGCAGATTTAAAAAAGATAGAAGCTTACGTCGAAATTCTAAACCCAGTAACTTCGAAGTTTGTAACAAGAAACGAAATGGAAAGAGCTTTAGAAGAATTAAGAAAAAAGAAAATTTAAGTTTATTATTTTTAAAAACAAAAAATAATTAGTGATTTGATGCCTGCTTTGCCAAGAAGAGAAGAAGCTTTTCCAACCCCTGTTTTGAGCAGAATAGAAGAACTTTCTTCCCGTGGTTTGTCTGAAATTGAAATCATTGAAATTTTAAGAAAAGAAGGTTATTCTCCGGATGAAATCGATAAAGGATTAACAGAAGCTTTAAAAATCGGAGCTACTCAATTAAGACCTCCTCCACCAAAACCAAAGGAAGAGGTAAAAAAGTTACCAGAACAACCAAAATTACCTGTAAGCTTACCTGCACCAGAAGCTCCAGAACAAATTCCACAAGTTCCTGAAACGTCTGTTCAACAAGAGTATTTTTACCCGGAGTATTCGACTGAAGAATACATCGACTATGTGGTAAAAGAAAGGACAGAAGAATTTTCAAAAAAAATGAATGAATTAATACTTAAACAAAAAGAGCTAGAAGCTAAGATTGTAAGCTTGTACGAACGCTTGAGTGAGTTCTCACAAGTGAAAACAAGTGAAAAAGAGCTTATAGGTACAAAGATTGATTCTTTAAAAGAACTAGTAACAGAAATAAACGCTAGGGTTGAAAGCCTGGAAAGAGCTTTCAAAGAGACCTTGCCTGCGCTAATTGAAAGCATAAGGGCGTTAAGTGAGTTGACTCAAAAGATTAAAAGCTAATCTTTAACAGTCCATTATTTTTTTTAACAGTTTGTAGTCTGCTGCTCTTTCTATGCTATCTCTTACGATTCCCATTAAGTTCTCTGCATTAGTTTTTGATGTGCCGTTCAGAGTTCTACCGTAAATGGAATATTGTCTCATTGCGAATTTACTCAAGGTATCTGCTATTCTTCTTTCTATATCTATTCCGATATCATATGGAGTTTTTCTAGAGACCATTTAACCACCTCATAGTAATAATATACAGAAAAGTATTTAAATCTATCTCTTATATTTTTAGTGAAAACTTAAGAGCCTCTAATTTTTTAATAATATCCTCTTCTTGTTTTCTTAGAGCTTCTATTTTTCTGATGTAAGGAGTTAAATTGGCCCCAGGTTTCTCCCTTAGCATATCTGCTTGCACTTTAGCTATCTGTACCCTAATCATTTTAAGTTCTTTTTCTAAAGATTCTGCACCTTTGTGATATCCTCCATAGATTTTTGACAATGCTTTTTGTTGTTGTAAAAATCCTAATGGTTTGAAAAAAAGCCCTCCCGCAGAATAAAGCAAAGAACCAAGTATAAACAAGAGAATGAACCCTAGAGAACTCAATACACCAGCAATTCCAAGAGTTACACTGACAATGGTTATAAATATTTTACTTGGTAAAGTCATGAAAGCCATAGAAAAGGCTATAAACATTTCAACGCCAGGAGTCCTATGAAAAATTTCTAATTGTCTTAAAATTCCTAAAATAATCGCAAAAATTGCAAGGAAAGGCACTAAAAAGTTAAAGATAAAACTTCTTGGCTGAGTCCATTCAGCAGGCAAACCAAAAACTTCTGTCCACAAGTATTTGATATCAATAATTATTTGTTTTTTTTAAATTTAAATTGTCTTTAACAAGTTAAAAAATTAAAAAAGTTTAAATCTTTTTCTACAAAATCAGATATTATGTCAGAATCTTTAGTTCAAGAGATGTTCCAAAAGGCAAAAAAATTCGTTAAGATGCATTCTGAAAAAGGAGCAAGTGATGTACAAATAAATGCGATACTTAACAAAAGACCTTTTACTCAAGGTGAATTTATCATTAATCAAGTATTAAGAATTGGACTTAAACCTTTTGACCTTCCAGGAACTGAGTATTTAGATTACGAGCTTAGGAACCTGCAACAGTTAACTAAAGAATGGAAAAAGTACGTTGAAGAAAGGAGAAAAAAAACTTTAGTTCCTTCAACTCATATGTGCGGTTGGTATTTTGGGTCAACAAACCTTAGTAGAAGAATATCATTAAGAAAAATAGAAGAATTTGCCGAGCGATATAAGCTTGAATATGTTTTTTTAACAAGTAATGATGGAATAAGTCATGTATGCTTGAACTCTGAAGACTTAAATTTGGCAACTTTATATAAAGATGGTTATTGGGTGGGAACAACACTAGAATTAAGCGAGGAAGAGGATGCAAAATTGTACGAAAGAATCGGTAGGGAAATCTACCGTTTGAAGGAAAGTGTTGGGTTTTTAAGAGGAAAAATGAATTCTATTAGAAGAAAGCTAAAAGAGTATCAGGAAGGAAGGAAGAGTGGGTTAGAAGATAAAGAAGAGACGGAATATGAAGAAGTTTTAACTTAAAACATATTTTGTTAAAAACAAATTTTTATGAAGTAGAGCCTGTAGCTATTTTTCTCTGTTCTGCTTCTATAAATTTAATTTGGGCATGAACATCTTCCATTTTTCTACGAATCTCAGCAGCCTTGGTATAATCGCGAGCATTCATTGCATCTTCCCAATCTTTTAGTAATTTATTATACTTAGCTGTAAGTTTTCCAACATCTTTGGCTGTTATTATCCCAAGATACTTCTCTGGGGTTTTATAAAATTTTATCGTTATAATATACGATCCGATAACAAATAAAGTTGCCCATATAATAATAGAATAGAAACCTAATCCCACAAATATTCCCCATATACTAGCTCTAAGAGGAGTTGCCATCATAACTCCTATCCAAGACAAGGCTATTATTAAATTCAGGTTTTTGTCAGTAACGAACCAACCAGTAGCCATGTTGATTATCGCCAAAACCATAGCGGTAGAACCCATAATAGGAAGTATAAACATCCATAAAAACCTTGGAAGATAAAGTTCGTCCTCTGGTAAACCAGTAATATCAGAAAGGTATTTAACTAAACTTTTACCTTTCCAATAAATCGGCGCATAGTTTACTATTACACCAATAACAAAGAGAACAACTGCAAGAAAAACAAGTGCTGATGCTTGTCCCTTTTTCATATTTATTATTTAGTTCTTTAAATTTATATTCTTCTATAAATGTTTAGAATTTTATTCCATCTTTAAAAACTTAAAAATTTTTCCTGTTATTAATTAATCATGAGTATAAAAGAAATTGAGGGCACAATATCGAATTTTGAAAGCTACATATCACTTTTAAGTAATAATCCAGAGTTTCTTGGTTATGCATCAGAAAGTCTTTCCAAGCTTGGAGTTTATCTTCCCCAACTTAAAGAAACAAAAGAATATAAAGATCTTGAAAAGCTTCTTAACTCTTTTAAAACTCCGTTAAAAGGAAAATTTTCTCTTATACTTCACTCAAAAAAGTTATCGACTTATGGGGGGAAAGTTGCAGCAGAAGCAAGAAAAGAACTTGAAAAAATTAAGGAACCCAAAAAGCCGTTAAAAGTTAAGCCTAAAATTAAAAGGGAAATAGTAACCTTGAAGATTCCACCTTCTCCTTGGTATAAAGTCATAAATACTGTTAACAAGCTTTCAGACGCTATGTGGGAGGACGAAGAAAAAATAAGAAAAGTTTTAACGATTTTTGAAGAGCTTTATGATAAATTGAGAAGCTTAGGTGACCCAGAAAACTTTAGTGAAGAACTGAAAAATTTTTACGAGATACTAAAAAAAGAGAGAGGAGAATTAACGATTCCAGAATTAATAAAACTTAAAACTTCCTATATTCAAAAAGATGAAGAACTGAAAACGTTAATAACAAGATTAAAAGGATATGCAAACAGAAAAATAGAAGAAATAATCTGAAGTATAACCCAGAATTAGTTGGGATAAATTGAATGACTTAAAAACTATAGTTAAACTTTACTTTTCTTGAATTTTTCAGCTCCATAAACGGTCTTTCAAAGGTTTGCTAATTTCTTCTTCGTATATTTCACCCTTTCTCAACCCATAAACGTATTTCCCAACTTTTTCAAAAATCTCTGGTTCAGCAGCTAAATAGCCTGTATGGAAAAGAAAAGCTTTAACTGTTTGGTCTTCTGGCTCAATTAGAAGTATTTTAAAAGGAATTACAGGGTTAAGAGTTTTTAGTTCTTTATAAGGTTCAGAGCTTAAATCTAACTCTTCGATATCATAAATCAACTTTTCTGCAAAAGTAACTCTTCTTATTCTATTCAGTAGTGTTATTAACTCTTGAAGGTTCTCTTTTCCTCTTTCCCATAGATTCTTTGCGCCCAAATAAAGTCTAAAATAGTAGCGTGGAAATGTTAATTTATCGTCAACAGGAAGATAAATACTAGAAATTGTATTTGAAAATAATAATGTGTCTATTCTAAAAGTTCCGTCTACAAAAGGTTTGTTTTTCAAGTAGAATTCTATCTCAGAAAGGTCTTTTCCTTCGTTTATCATTTTTTCTACGAAAAACTTGGCTGTAGCAAAAAGGTATGACATAGCTTTTCTTTCCTAGTAAATTATAACTTTTACAATTTTTTAAATATTAAATTACAAAAAAGTTGAATAGACTTTTTATTTTTAAACCAAAAATTAATTATGAGTATTTTTGATTTTTTGGCCCAAGAATCTTTGCATAATATATTTTACAACTTCTTCCTTCCTTTTATAGTAATGTTTGCCATCCTTTTTGGAGCCTTGGAAGGAATAAGAATTTTTAACAAAAAAATTAACCTGGTTCTTTCTTTGGCCATAACAATTACTGCTTTTTACGGTGGAGGTTTCTCTTTTTTCCTTCAGTATTTTTTGCTTTTAGGGCCTTACACTGCTTTTGTAGCATTTGTTTTACTTTTTTTTGTTGGAATTTTAATCTGGGCTTTTGGAAGAGGAAAAGAGATATATTATAAGACTGCTGCCCCTCATAAAAAACTAGAGAAGATAAACAAAGAAATAGAAAAACTTTACGAAAAATACAGAAGAGAAACAAACCCAGCAAAAAAAAGAGCAATAGATAAGCAAATTTTTGATCTTGAAAGAATAAGGGAGCATTTAAAAAGGGAGGTTCAATCAAGGTATACATAACTAACTTATATTTTAGTAATCCAAAATTTAATTAATGGTAGATTTATTTACTCAAATAGTAGAGCAATTAGATAAGCTTGGTTTTTTCAACTTCTTTATTCCTTGGCTCGTAACTCTTGCTATAATGTATGCCATCCTTCAAAAATCAAAGGTTTTAGGTGAGTCTACCCTGATAAACGGGGTTGTTGCTTTAAGCATAGCCTTTATGGTTTTTGCTTTTCCAGTTCTTTCTGGGTTTAGTTTAGCAACTCCATTAAGCTTACTTTTTACTCAAACAACCTCTATACTTTTATTCTTCTTTGTAGGGTTTTTGTTTGCAAGTTTGTTTTATCCAAACTTAACACAATTTCTTGTTCAACAATTCACAAGAAGGACAACCCTTTTTGCGATGATTGGTTTAGGAATAGCTTTGTTCATTACTAGTGGTCTGGTAGGAACTTTTTGGTCATCAGCAAGCAAACCACCTGAACCAGGAAAAGCAGGCTTACCACAAGATGTTATTTATCTAACAGTAGGGATAATATTATTTGTTGTTGTACTGATGATAGCTTCTTCTTTAGCTAGGACAGGAGGAAGCTAATGGTTGACCCTTTCACAACAGTAATTTTAAAGTTGAAAAACACTGGTTTTTTTGAGTTTATGCTACCTTTCATGCTTTCTTCAGCAATATTTTATGGTTTGCTGAGAAAATCTCAGTTATTTGGAGACCCTGACAAAAACATTGCCGTTAACGCAGTAGTTGCTCTTGTTGCAGGTTTTTCTGTTTGGGCTTATCCTATTCTTGCAGGAGTAAGTTTTATCGACAAGCTTCCTGCTTTTTTTGCTCAAGCAATGAGCGCAATGCTTGTTGTTTTAGTCGGTTTATTAACAACAGGTATGTTCTTACCTCCTGACTTACCTTCTAAGCTAGGAGAAAAATTAGGGGGAAGAGCTTATGGTATAATTCTGATAACAGGAATTTTAATTGGTGGGGGAATTCTAATTACTAGTGGTTTAATAAATGTTTTTTTCCCTACTGGCATAATAGCTCCTGGTGTTTCTGAAGACACTGTTTTAACTATAGGCATAATTATTCTTTTCTTTGTAACAATCTTAGTAATGGTTTGGGGTGGAGGAGGTAAGAAATAATGGATTATTATGGAATTGTAGAGCTTTTGAAGAATATGGGAGTTTTTGAGTTTTACTTACCTTTTGTCATACTTTTTGGTTTGCTTTTTGGTTTGCTGGAAAAAACAAAAATAATTCCTGAGAGAAGGATAAACATAATAATAGCTTTAGCCTCTGCGTTTTTCATAATGGCCTATACTCCTGCTGGTATAACTTTAACCCAATTCTTTTCAAACTTTTTTGCTAACGTAGCAGTTGTGATGGTTACTCTTCTTTCTTTTATGCTGATGATTTATCTTATTCTCCCAATAACAGGAATGAAAGAACCAGGATTTCCCAAAGTTGCAAAATACATAGTATTTTTTATCGTTCTAATTGTTCTTGGGATTTTCATAACTTCAGGGGGTTTAAAAATAATTTTTCCACAAATAAATGAAATAAAAATTCCTGGGTTAGAAACAGATCCCCAGGACTTGATTATAATAATTTTGATTGTTATAATGATTTTGGTGATTTATTTTGTGAGTAAAGGTGAAAAAGAAGAGAAAAAACAAGGTAAAGTCTTTAGGTTTATTCAAGAAGACTAAACAGTTATTCCGTCTAATTCTTTTTCTAGACTTTCTGCTCTCATAATTTCTTTGTTAAATGGTGCTAATTGCGCTTGTCTTTGCTCTTCAAGAGCCTCTTCTAGTTGTGATTTCATTATTTGGTGTGCGCCTTTGTAAATCTTAAGCATATCTTTTGCAAACGCTCTTGTTATTCTTGCATATTTCTTAATTGGTTCCAAAGCAGCTATTAAGTGGTCATAACCACTTCTTATATCCTCAGCAGTTACTTGTTGCTTCTTTCTAACAAGATTATTTTCATAACTCAGAATAGCTTTCATTAACTCCTTTGAAGCCTCAGCAAATTGTATAGGGGGTTTATAAGGTATTTTTGTTGGTCTTTTTTCTCCTGTTCTTGGGTCCTCTATCTCAAACATCTCACCATATAGGTCAGTAGTACCAAAATTAAAAAGTACTCTTAACCATTTTTCATAAGACTCATAAATGGAATGCTTTCCTGTTTCGTCCTTAACTTCATCAGTAAAGTATTGTTTAATATAATGTTTGAGTTGTCCGCCAACTTCTATCAAATCCGCTAAGTTATATTCTTCTCCTATTTCTTCTTGTGACATGTTAAATTGTTATCACTAACAAGTATTTAAATATTTCTATTCTTCACTATATAATAGTAAAAATTCTTTTTCGGTAAAGTGTAAAATTCCTGGAATTACTATAACTGCAGGTATTTCAACATCTTTTTTTATCAAATTCTTTATTTTACCAAAAACAATTAAAGGCTTTTCGCTTCCTGCTTTTGAAAAAACTATTGCCTCTGAATCTTCAGAAATCACTCCTTCTTTCCTTTTTTTCTCAATCTCAAGAAGAATCTTAAGCCCTTCTTTTGGCTCCATATACCTATTTTCCTCTGCCAAAACGTCTAGCAAGCATAATGTGTGCAAACCTCTAACTTTATTCATTTTTATAACTTCATAGATTGATTCAGGAAGCTTTCCTTTTGTTCTTTCAGGAAAAGGAATGGTAACATAAGGTCCAAACTTATAAATATGTAATCCTGTCTCACAAATCGCAGAAATAATGGACGAACCATGAATAACCCGAGTCTTAATACCCTGCTTGATAGCTTCAGCCATTATTATATGATGAGTTGTTGCTGTAAAACAATCACCACCTACTAAAAGACCGACTTTTTTTGTTTTTGCTTCATCCAAAATTATCTCTTGATAATCTTCTTCTAACTCCTTGCGAGAAAGTATTTTAATTGGTTTTCCGATTAATTCTTCTAATTTTTCTTTTGTGGTGCTAAGTTTAGTGGTATAAAACTCTACAAAAAGTAAGTCACAAGATTTGGCAGCTTCGAGAGCTTTAATACTCATATCCTTTTCGTCGCTCAGTCCAATACTAATAAAGTAAAGAGTATTGTGGGTAAAGTGCTTTAAAAGCTCGTCAGGTGTTACAACGTTCACATTATAAAACTTACCGAATAATTTAATAGATTTGTTATACTTTGGAAGAACTAGAAATGAATCAAGACCAAGTAAATTACCTATTCTGTTAATTTTTATTATCTCATTTTTTAGAAGCTCCGATGCCCGAGTGCTCTGGGTATTCTTACAAAAAATTAAATACCGTGTTCCTTCATATTTTGCAACAATGTCAATCTCAGGGAATCTGCCACCATATCTTACTGAAATTTTTTTATCACTCACCTCTACATTTCTCACCACTGTTACCCCTTTACTTTCTAAAAGACAAAAAATTCTTTTTTCAAAAACATTATCGTTTTCCTCACGCAAATTCACAACAAAATCAAAAAAAGATGCCTTGTCCCATCTTTCCTTTTCTCTCCGAATAGAAAGTTTGAGTTTGTGATGAAATAAATTGTTATCTCTTAACGAATTAATTTGTTGGGTTATAAAATTCTCGTACTTTTTAATCGTAACTTCGCCGTCTTCCATGCCTTTTTCCAATGATGATAAATGCCAAGGGAGTATACCTGTAGAAGAGGAAACATTTTTAAGTGACATACCAAGGATTTTTCTACAATTCCTTAAAAATACTATCTTTTTATTTTTAAAAGCTAACTCTTTATTTATCTCGAAGAGCAATTTTTGTCCTTTCTCATCTAATCTTCTTTTTATTATTTCTAACAGTCTTTCTTTTTCATTACTTTCTTTTTTGAAAAAACGGTAAAGATAATTCCACTTACTATTTAAATTCTTTTGTTGAAACTTTATTCCCTCTTTTTCTAAAATTATAATCATTTGCCTATATGAAAGTTTCTTAAAAATATCGTTCTCTTCTTTTTCTAACTCCTTTATCTTAGAAACATCTGTTGAAGCATCAAGAAGAATTAAACCAGCATTTCTAAATTTTCTTTTTAACTCTTCTCCTACATTTATAAATGGTACTATTAAACCGAATTTGATGTTTGGAAACAACAATTTTAAATGAATTAATTTATTATAAACTGTATCCAGTTTATGTTCTGTATGATTAATACTTTCATAAGTTTTGATTTCAAAACCAAACATTTCTGAATTAACCACAAGAGCGTCCAAAACATATTTTCCGTCTTTTAAAATTGGTAAGGAAATCTCAACACCAAAAAAGACATTGCCAAACTCTACATTCAGAATATCATATATACTACCATAATTTCTATCTCTGTAAAAACTTGGAATTAGTTTTGTTATACAATTAATCTTTTCTGCTAATTTTTTAACTCTAACAATTTGAGCTATTCTAAATTTTAATAATTCTTTGGCTTTTCTAATAACTTCTTGATCAGCTCTTTTATACAAAAACTTTTCAAGCTTTTTACCTAGGCTTTGTGGTATTTTAATTTCACCACTTTCATACCTATTAATATAGGTAGGTGATACATTCAATGCGTGCGCTATTTTCTCTACACCCGTCCCTAAGGTTTCACGCAAACTTCGAAGCCATAAATTATATGTTTTAACTTTTTTAGACCACGAGTTAAAATAGATTTGTCTCGGGTCAGTTCCTAATTGGATAGACTGAAGTAAGTTTTTTATTTTAAGTTGGGTTTTTAATTGTGGTACTCTTTTGCTTTTTAAATATTCTCTTATCCTACTTTCGCTTATACTCAATACTAGGGCTAAATCTTTAAGAGAATAAATTTTAAGCAATTCATTTAATTGTTTCTCCCAATTCATGACTATTATTTTCTACATAACTACATATAAAGATTTGTATAATGGAGTGTAGAAATTATTATATGATATTAGCGATAAAATCAACATATGGGCAAAAAAATAGCACTTAATACCACAGTTGATAAAGAATTACTTGAAAAATTCAAAACACTCTCTGTGGCTTACAGAAAAAAAGTAAAAGGCGCTTTACAACAAGAAATAGAAGAAGCAATAAAACAAAGGATAAAATTCTTAGAGAAAAAGGTAAAATAAGCTTAACTATCAGTTGTTAGTGAAATGGACTGCTATTACAAGTTTCACACCAA
>JAWCMJ010000069.1:1356-3262 GCA_039091285.1 Candidatus Aenigmatarchaeota archaeon | reverse complement strand
TTTTTAGCTTAATCGCTTTCTTAATTTTCAACAAGTACCCTGCAAAAGTATTCCCTGGCAATACTCTTACTTATGCTACAGGAGCTTTAATTGCTTGCACAGCAATTTTAGGAAACATGGAAAAAATTGCTGTTTTTCTCTTTATTCCTTATTTTCTTGAGTTTTTGATAAAAGCAAAAAATAAGTTTAAAACTGAATGCTTTGGTATACCGCAAAAAAACGGGAGCTTAAAAGCTCCTGGAAGAATAGGTTCTTTAACTCATGCTTTGTTAAAATTTGTTAGAAGTGAAAAAGGAGTTGTTTTTTCCATTGTAGCAATAGAATTACTACTTGTTTTTTTGGCTTTTGTTTTGTTCAAGCCATTTTGAAAGAAAACTTGCGAGCGTGAAGAAAAGTTTGCAAGAAAAAACTCTTGCGATTAAAAAATAAGTTTTAAATCTTCACTCAATCACCTTAAACCCTAAGAGCCACTTCCAGAGAGGTAAACAAGCAATTGTTTTATTGTTAGTTTTAATTTCATCCTCATAGTCCCATGTTATTATCAATAAATTTTTGCATTTCAATTCTTCGCTTGCTTTAGCTAAACCCTTAATTTCCCTTTTCTCTATCTCGTCTCTGCTAGAAACGTATGTTACTTGAATCAGTTGTTTGATTTTCAAATTTTTCTTAACAACAAAATCAACCTCGTGCTGCTGATAATCTTTCCAGTAATAAATCTCTAATAAAGGGTCTTCGCTAACTTTTCTTCGGAGTTCAAGAAAAACACAATTTTCCATCAGTCTTCCCATATTTTCAGAAAACTTTGAGGAAAACCTTTTTATGAAAAAGTTGTCAATAAACATAACCTTTCTAGGTGCTTTTAGTGAGTTCTTTATTTTTGGTGATACAGTTTCGAGAAACTCTACAAATAAAGAAGTTCTTAAATAGTAAAAGTAGTTTGCAATTGTTTCTTTTCCCACTTTATGACCTAGAGATTTTAAAGTATCAAACATTTTTGTTATAGTTATTTGTGTGGAATTGAGTAAGAGCCTTATCAAATCTCTTATTAATTCTTTGTTTCTTATTCCATACCGCTCAAAAATATCTCTAACAAGAAAAGTCTTGAAGTACTCCTCTATCAGCATGTATTTCTTTGCTTCTTCAGAAAGTACAACCTCCGGTAAACCTCCGAAATTTATATACTCTCTTAGAAGGTTAAGCTTAAGAGAATCACTTAGCTTTTCCAAATCTTCCTTCTTAAATTTTAAGAATTCTGAAAAGGATAAAGGAAAAAGCTCCAAGCTTATACATCTTCCTCTTAATTCGGTTGGCAGTTCTTTACTAGAGAGTTTTGAAGAAGAACCGGACAGAATTATTTGATAATTAAAACTGTCTAGCATCCTTCTTACCCACTTGCTCCAGTTTGGAATGTTTTGGATTTCGTCCAGTAAAAGAACAAGCTTCTTCCTTCCGTACAATTCTTTAATCAATTCTGAAAGACAACTTAGAGTTTCTGTTTTCTGCGGAATTCTTTCATCTTCAAAATCTATGTAAATTGTGTTTTCCTTTCCAAGTTTTCTTGCTACGTTCAAAAGTAAAAAAGTTTTTCCTGTTCTTCTAAAACCAACTATTGGTATTGCTTTTAAAACTGTCCAATCAATAAGTTTTGTTGGGTCTTTTTCTCTTTCAATCATATCTGGTAATTTTCTCTCTTTCCATTCTGCGAGAACTTCCTTTAGAATTGGTTTCATATTTTATTGTTGCAGTACAATATTTATAAATTTTGTTCTATATCGTTTTTTTAGAAGTCTTGAAAACCAACCATTTGGAGCTTAATCTTCTTTCTTTTTAAAACATATTTTTTAAATGAGCAATAGAATTACTACTTGTTTTTAGCTTTTGTTTAGTCCATTTTGATAAAGTTTAT
>JAWCMJ010000069.1:0-1246 GCA_039091285.1 Candidatus Aenigmatarchaeota archaeon | reverse complement strand
TCTCCGCTACTTCAAGCGCTTCTTTTGCTTCCTCTTTTGAAGTAAAAAATTCTAATTCATATAATTCTTGATGCCTAAATTCCCTAAATCTATCTAACAATCTAACTAGATTTTTCTCTATTTTACCTTTGTTTGCATAATTTTCTTCTAAGTATCTTGCTAAACAGTAATGACTCTTTTCTCTAAAACCATCTTTGAACAAAATACTTCTTGCTGCATGAAACATAGCAGAGTAAGATGAAACCAAACAGCTATCAAAAAGTCCAAACTTAAAATTTCTTTTAGCTTCTTCTAACCATTTTTCAGCTTTTTTTATACTTCTTTTAGCTTTTTCAATCGATGGAATTGATTTTCTTATCAGTCCTTTCCTTATACATTCATCAAGTTCACTCAACGCTTTCACCATAAAGCACTAATGAATTAAAAACTAAAGAATAGAAAAATATCGGGTCTTCTTTTTTTATTTTATTTATTTTTTCTGGTGTTAAAACTAGGATTTGAACGTTCTTTTTCAGCTTTTGCCTTATTTTTTCAGAAAATTTTGCTATTTCTTCTTGGGAAATGTATTTTTCTGTTTTGATCCATATGTCAAGGTCGCTATCTTCATAGTTTGTTCCATTAACCCAAGACCCATAAATTCCAATTCCTTTTAAACTTTCAATTTTTTTGGCTTCCTTAATTATATTAGCTTTTAATATCTTTTTTAAGTTAAAAAACACTTTTAAAACTTTAGTTAAAGGGTTGTGCAAATTAATTCTTTTTTCTTTGACTATTTTAAATTGAAAAAGAAGCTTAATAAACTTGGTTATATGAGAGGGGCTAAGACTAAGATTTTTTGCTACTCTTCTAATTTTTATTTCTTGCGAAGGATTGTCTAACAAATACTCCAACAGCTTTTCTTTTTCTGCTGTTGAAAGCAGGCTATGTATTTCCATGGTATAAACTTTATGTTTCTCTTATATAAACATTATGTTTCTACTAGAGAAACAAATGAAAATCACTTTCCAATAGAATTACTACTTGTTTTTTTGGCTTTTGTTTTGTTCAAGCCATTTTGAAAGAAAACTTGCGAGCGTGAAGAAAAGTTTTTTGAAGAAAGGCGACTTTCTTCCTAAATAGTTTAATATTCTTACCTCTTCTTTTTGATAAAATTTAAGTGGAATTAACAAAACGAAATAGATTAAACCAGCTATAAACAAAACTAAAATCTTGAAATAGAACCTGAAAGCCAAAATTTCTGATGTTA
>JAWCMJ010000068.1:3027-3339 GCA_039091285.1 Candidatus Aenigmatarchaeota archaeon | reverse complement strand
TCTTCAAGCATAGAGAATGTAAAGGCAAAAATCGATTTGCTTTTAACTCAAATGGATAGTCTTAAAACTCAGTATGAAACTTTGAACGAAAGAACAAAAAACATAGAGCAAATGATTCAAGAAATCAGAAGTTATTATTATAGTTATAAGAAGTGAATAAAGAAGAGTAAAAATAAATTCTTTTTACTCTAATTTCAACTTTCTTCTCTGCAGGATTCACAAAGCCATATTCCATTTTCTTTCTTTAGGTTTTCTGATACTTGACCGCAGCTTTCACAGATTCCTATTTCATCAAAGTTTTCTTGTTCTTCA
>JAWCMJ010000068.1:2540-3017 GCA_039091285.1 Candidatus Aenigmatarchaeota archaeon | reverse complement strand
TAAATTTCTAGTTTTACTATGAGGAAAGAAACCTATGTCGAGAAAATCAAAGTTGAAAAGATGAGCAAATTTTTTTGCAAGATTTATATTTTTGTTAAAAAGCCACCAGAAAACCTCATTAGTATAGCAGTAAGGACATAGGATAGTATTTGATTTTTTCTTACATTTCACGCAAAACTCTTGTTCATCACTCGAAAAAAAATTTGAGAGAAGCGAATGAAATACCTGGTAATCAGCTAATAACTGTTTGCTTTCTGAAGAAAGCCAAGATGAAATTGCTTGTTTAAGACAATCAATACAAAGAAAGTTCATTATAGGCTCAAGGCAAACCCTGCATACTATTGTCTCTTCCATATAATCCCTCTTCTCGGGATATATTATTGAGTTTTTAGAATATTTAAGGTTTTCCTCTAAAAAATAAAATTTAAATATTTTAAAAATATAAAAAATTAAGTGAATTTAGATGAAAGTTAAAAA
>JAWCMJ010000068.1:0-2498 GCA_039091285.1 Candidatus Aenigmatarchaeota archaeon | reverse complement strand
GGTTACCCCAGCAGCAGTGAAGGAAAGGGTTGAAAGATTGATAGAAAAAAAGATAATTAAAATAGGCGCTTTGATTAACTTGCAAAGGCTTTATCCCTTAACAGCCTGTATAGGGGTTGAGACTGATGCTGATGGTGTAAACTTTCTCGTAAGAAAATTAAGGAATTGCCCTTTAGTTTTTCATTTGCTTAAAACTTCTGGAAATCATAACCTAATAATAAACATTTTGGCTACAGACATCGCTTTAATAGATGATTTTATTAACAAACAAATAAGGTCTGAACCTGGAATTAAACACGTGGAAGTTAACCTAGGTAATACTATAACTCTGCCAGAGTTTGCAAACATTAGGCTTTTTTATCCTAAAAATAATGAAGTTGCGCCTTGTGGCTTAAGGTATGATGACGAGATGAGATGCCCAAGGTGTCCTGGTTTTTCTAAGGAGTAAAATTATGGAAGAAAAAGTAAAAGAGTTAAAAGAAATTGAGGACGAAATTTATAAAAAATTTGAAGAAAAAGAAAGGATGAAAATGCTAGGTAACATAGCTAGTAAAATTATATGCACTATGGCTAAGTATTTGGTAAAAGATACAGGGTATAGTGCAACAAAAAGAATAATAGAAAGAGAGTTAAGAGAAATAGGAAAAAATGATGCAGAAAAAATTATAAAGCTTCTCGGGATTGAAAAAAATCCTGAGAATGCATCAAAGGCATTAAAAATTGCTGCATTGATATTGGGTTTAAAATTGGACATGGTTAATAACAACACAATAGTTAGAGATTGCCCTTATGGTGCTGAGGTTTTAAAGCTCAAAGACCCCTTTTTCTGCGTCATATGTCATGAATATTGCAGAGGAATAGTTGAAAAAATTGCTGGGGGGAATTATACTCTTGTGCAGACTTCAAGCTTAACAAAAGGAGACGAATTCTGCTCTTTTGATGTCAAAAAAAGATTTTAATCTTTAACTATATCTAATTATTAGGGATTGACTTGTATACTCTGGAAAAGCTTCCAAGCAAAGAGTACATCAATAGAGCATTTAAAGAGATTTGTAAAAAGTTAGAAATAAAACCTTCTAGAGAGGACATAGAAAGATTAGTAGTTTATGAAATGACTGACGGGATGAGAACTACCACACAACTTTTAGGAGCTGACGCCTATTTTGATGGAGCAATTTTTGTTCTTAAGCTTGGCCATATTCTCAAAAACTTGGGAAGTAAATATCTTTACACAAACGTAGCAGAAGAAAAACACGCCCAAAGAAAAAATTGGCCTGAAATACTTGCAGCCTTGAAGCGCTGTCCAAAAATTTATGAGAGTTATGCTCATGAAAATGATGTTAGGATGATATTCTTGGGAGATTACCATAAGATTGACCCTTCTGGTGAGCTTGGAAAAGAAATAGATAAAATTATGGAAAAAACTGCTAATAACAAAAAGTTTACTTCTGTATATCTTTTAGGTTATTCTCCTGAATGGGCAGAACTGAACAGAGAGCTTTGGAAAGATTTGCCAGAAATAACTGTAACAATCAGACATGCTAAGTTAAGGTTTTCTACAGGAATGCAACTGCCACCAGAAAAATCAGAAAACACAGAGTTTGTCTATGTTCAGCAAGGATCTGCAAACTCTACTTGGAAAGATTATCAAAAAATTTGCCTGGCTGGCATTGCCTTAAGAAGTATGTTAATTAATGAGCTAGGAACTCAATACTTGAAGGAATACACAAAAGAAGAAGCAGAAAATGTGAGGAAATTGAGAGAAGAAAAACTTTACTATAGACGTTTTTATCTTTTCGAACCATTACAGACTTTTCTTTTTAGTTTTACTTCTTATCCTCCCTTAACTAAAAGAGCTATAATTGGAAGTCCTTTTGGACCAGAAGAAATTTTATTCTAACAAACCAAAAGCCTTAAAGAAATTGGCTTTTTCTTTCTTTGCTTCGTTTTTTACCATCAGGGCCAAGCCTTTATGCGTTCTTGGGTCAAAATTAAATTTTTTAATTCCTTTTAAAGCTTTTTCCATTTTTTCTTGATAAGGATTTGCCATTTTATCTAGAATTTGAGGGTCATCTTTTATTAATCTTTTTATCAAATTTTTATTTATTTCATTTGTGTCTTTGTATTTACAAAGAGCGGTAGTAATTATTGGGTTTGTCTCAAGATTTTCTATATCGTTTGAGATTTTTTTAACATCATTACTCCAGAACTGTAGCAATACCCCTGCGTTTGTGAAAAATTCACTTTCCAATTCTTTTATTGCTTCATTTTTACCTCCACTTTCGATGTAAGCTATATGAGCTGCACCTCTTCCCATCAGGCCCAACTTTTTAACAAGAAGCTCCATACAAGCCTGATAGCTTGGATACTTTTCTCTCAATCTTTCGAAATCACCTTGAAGGTAGCAAAAATGATCTTCTATATCACTTTCCTGACCTTCCATCACTTTTTCTTTTTCAGAAAGATAAATGTTAAGAGAGGATGGACTCAAATTTTTA
>JAWCMJ010000067.1:0-3421 GCA_039091285.1 Candidatus Aenigmatarchaeota archaeon | reverse complement strand
TAAGAGCAGCAAACCCGTACTTTGGTGTTATAACTTCGCCTCAACATCTTTATATATATTTCCAACGCTTAATTTTTTAGTATGAAAAGAGAAAAGTTGAACGAGCTTGAGTTTATAAAATTCATGAAAATTTCTGAAGAGTTCATACAAAATTTTATTGACGAAGAAAACCTTTACTATTATCCAAACTAGTGGTGCTATGGCAAGAAGAGAAAAACTTTACATGCCCATGGGAGCAGGAGGCTTGTTGAGAGAGCATGAAGAGGAAAAGGAAGTTATAAAGATTAAGCCAGAGCATGTTGTTTACATAGTTATTGCTATAATTCTTATGGAAATAATTCTCAGGATTGTTTTTCCAATTTAGCAAAAATTAATTCTTTTAAAACTTGAAAATAAATTAGTATGATTTGGCTTGGACCTGCTGGAATTCCTACAGTAGCAAAGGATAGAAGCACACTAGGAGGAATTAGAACTGTTTCTGAGCTTAAGCTTAACGCTATGGAAATTGAGTTTGTTAGAAACGTTTATTTGAGCGAGAAAGCTGCAGAAGAAGCTGGAAAATTAGCAGAAAGCTTAGGAATAAAGCTTTCTGTTCATGCTCCTTACTTTCTAAACCTTTGCTCAGCAAAAAAGCAAACTGTAGAAGCGAGCAAAAAATTTATCCTTGATTCCATGGATAGAGCTGAAAGGCTTAAAGCTGAGGTTGTGGTTGCTCACTTAGCTTATTATTCTGGTTTAGAAAAGGAAAAGGCTTTTGAAATAGTAGAAAAAGAAGTTAAAGATATTTTGGAAAAAGCAAAAGAAAAAGGAATAAAAAAAGTTTTGCTTGCAGGAGAAACTACTGGTAAAGTGAGTCAGTTTGGAACTTTGGAAGAATTGATTAAGTTGAGCAAAAGAGTTAAAGGTTTTACTTTAGCTTTAGATCCTGCTCATATATTTGCGAGAAATTGCGGAAAAATAGATTACAAGAGAATTTTTGATGAAATAGAAGAACTAAAACTTAAGCACTTGCACATGCATTTTTCTGGCATAAAGTTCACTCCTGTAAAAGCAACAGGTTTTGGTAACGAGAAGGAGCATGTTCCTATGGATAATTCACCACCTTTTGAGCCTTTAGCAAAAGAGATTTTGAAAAGAAAGCTAAACGTTACCATAATTTCTGAATCGCCCGTATTAGAGCAAGACAGCTTAAAGATGAAGAAAGTATTTGAAAGTTTGGGTTATAAGTTTTAGTATGAAAAGTAAGCTAGAAGAATTGATTGAAATATTTAGCGAAGAGGTTTTTAAACCATCTCTTTATGATAGCAAGTTGATAGAAGAAATAATTGAAAAATCAAGAAGCGAAAGTTTTGATAAATTTTCAAAGTATTTTGAAAAGAGTGGATTAAAAAAAGAGGAGAGAAAAGCGGTAAAAGATTTTCTTGAAAAATTTTGTAAAAAAACTGGCTATGCTTGGAAGCCTGGGTTATGCAGATACATTCCGAAAGTTGTTGAGCTAGCAAAAGAAACTTTGAAAAAGTCTTGTGCAAAAAATTATTTTTATGAAATTGCCTTGAAAAATTATGATGATAGGCATTTCTTCTTGCTGATGCTTTCTTTTGAAGGAAAAAAATTTGTTGTTGACCCTACAGGAGTTCCTGAAAAAGAAAGGACATGGGTTTTTCCAGACGATATAAAACCTTATTTTGGTTTAATAGAAAAGGCAAAGGGTTTTCATAGAGTAGTTTATCAAAATTCACTCTGAGAATTTTTTGAGAATTAAAGTGAAAAGAAAGCCGAAGATAAAGCCACCAACATGGGCAAAAAATGCTATACCACTTCCTATTCCTCCAAGAAAGCTTATAGTACCAAAGAGAAACTGAATAAAAAACCAGAAGCCTATGACTATGAAAGCTGGGATTCTTACAAACATATAGCCAAACCTTGTTAAAATCGTTTCTCTTGGGAAAAGAAGCAAGTAAGAGCCTAGAATTCCTGAGATTGCTCCGGAAGCTCCTATTGCAGGAATTTCTGAGTTTAAGTTTGTTATGTAGTGAAGGAAAGTTGCTCCTATTCCTGAGAGGAAGTAGAGCAAAAGAAACTTTATTTTTCCTAGCTTATCCTCAACGTTATCACCGAAAATCCAAAGGTACCACATGTTTCCAAAAATGTGGTCTATGCCGCCATGCAAAAACATAGAAGTGAAAATCGTTGCTATCGATGAAAGAGAGAAAAAGGAAAATTTTGCTGGAATAAAGCCATACCTTATGTAAACTTCTGGAATTGATACATGCTCGCCTTCAATAACATAAGGAACTTCTTCTGAAGTTAGGCTCCAGATAAAGATTGAAGCGTTTAAAATTATTAAAAGAATTGTTAAAATTGGGAAAGTTTTTCTTGGAGCTGAGTCTGCAAAAGGGAAGAATTGACCTTTTTTGCTTTTAAAACCCATACTATATAATTAATCTCTGAATTTATTTAAGTTAAGTAAAGTTAGTTCTAACTTTTAGGTAGTTATAAAAATTTTTTAAGTGTTTGTATGTGTTTTTGCTTAAAAAACAAAAGTTTTTAAGCTTATTTCACTTAATTTTATTTAGTATGATAGAGCAGATAAGAATCTTGGGAAAGTTGATAAAAAGGCTGTATAAAAAAGAAGTGTATGCAATCAAGTCAGAAGAAAAAGAGGTTTTAGTAGACGGAAAAGTAAAAAAAGTAGAAGAATACAAACTTTACACGTCTTATCCTTATGATGAAAGAAAAACTATAGTAGTAACTTGCGAAAAAAATCGTTTAGGAGAAAAGATAAAAGAAATAGAAAATGCTTGCGAGGAAAGAGATACTCTGCTTGCAAGAATTTTGAGTTATTGCAGAGAAAACAGAATAGATGTGCCGACAGACTCTTTAGAATATCTTGAAAGGACTAGCCCAGAAATTTTGAAAAAGATTTTGAGAAATTTGGAAGATGATTTGACTGACCCGCAAATAGCTAGTGCCAAAAAAAGATGTTTGCTATTGCACTATGCTGTTGAAAAAGGAGAGCCAGTTGTTTATGGTGGAGAAATAACTTTATACCCGATTCCTTCTAGAAATCCCTTAGAAGTATTGCCTCCTGAAAAAATAGAAAAGTTGAGAAACATAGCTCCTTGGGGTCGTGTACCGATAAAGCATTATGAACTAAAGGAAATAATTAACGGGATAGAGGAAGAAGAAGAATACCCTGAGTATGACTTTGAGATAAAAGATTAAGAAACATAAGGAAGCTTTTCTTGCTCAACTTTTGTTTCTTCTTTTTTATAACCTAATGGGATTAAATAACAGTCTAAAACTTGCATTTTTTTATCGTAGAAGATTGCGTCGAAGAAAAATTGCCATATAAAAACTGGGTTGCACAACCTTTTTCTTGCAGCAGGAATTCTTGAAATGTACTCTCTTAAGACTTGAG
>JAWCMJ010000066.1:0-3506 GCA_039091285.1 Candidatus Aenigmatarchaeota archaeon | reverse complement strand
AAAAGAAAGAAGTGAAAGAAATTAAACTAGAAAAATTGATAAAATTAATCAAGAAAGGTTTGGATAGAAAGCCCTTTAAAACTCTTTCTTTACCTAAATACTTATCTAAGCGTCCTGTTTTTGTTAGCTAACAGTTTTTGAATGGTTCCAAACTAAGTTGAATAAAGGTTCAAGCATCTGACTTGCTGCATGCTCGCTTTTACTCCAAACAACTAAGTCCTGAGTTGAATGTACACTTTTCAGGTCTGTCAAACCAAAAATTAGTTGTTTTCCGTCAACTACTGCAAACCTTCCGCTAATTGGTATTTCTTTGTCGTTCACAACTCTAATTTCTGCTATATTGCCCAAAGCTTTTATAGCGTCCGAACACCTTTCACTACTACTTGTAACTATTTTTATCTCAACTCCCCTCTCGTTTGCTTTTTTCAAAGTCTCAAGATGGTTTAAAAGCAAATCGTTCAAACCTTCTGGAGTTGTTACTATGTTTATTTTTTGGTTTGCAACTCTAAACATAGAATCAAGTTGTTGAAAAACAGAAAACTTTCCTTTCAAAGCCCCTGTTAAGTCCTCTGGAGAAACAAGTTTAATTCCTTGGGAATAGATATCAATAAGCTCTCTCATAACCTGCGAATCTTTTAATGCGTTTATTCTTTCTACTGTGGTCTTAAAATCTTCTTCAAGTTTTTTCTTTGCTTTCTCAAGAGCCTCTTCTGGAGGAATTGCAACATACCTTATCGGTTTTCCTGTTTGGACAACAACAAAACCCTTTTCTGCTAAGCTTTGAAGGACATCATAAGTCCTACTTCTTGGAACATCAGCAATTTCAGAAAGTTCACCTGCTGTAGAATTTCCTCTTGCTAGAAGTGCTATCCAAAGTTTTCTTTCATACAAGTTTAAACCTATTCCCTTTAAAGCATCCAAAACCTTTGTTGAGGCTATCATTTTTTCCTCCTTGTTACTATGTAGTGATTTAAAATATAAATTATTAAACCTTACTATCTATAATAATTTTAAATAGTTTAGCCTCTTAAACCCTGAGACTTGAAAAGCTCTGTCAACCTTTCGATAGTATCTGCTTCTTCTGGTCCTTTATCCTCCCTTATTCTAACTAGGCGTGGAAACCTTAAAGCATAACCAGAAGAATAGTTTGGTGATTTTTGGATTTCTTGAAATGCAACCTCTACAACAATTTTTGGCCTTATTTTCACCTCTCTTCCCTTCTCTTCAGTTATTAAATCTTTTAAAGCATCTGTCATTAGTTGAAATTGCTCTTCTGTCAAGCCTGTACCCATCATCCCACAAGTCAAGAATTCTCCTGTATCTGGATCTCTACAAGCCAAAACATAAGAGCTTAACCATTTTGCTCTCAAACCTTCACCATAAGTTGCACCTATTATAACTAAGTCTAAAGTCTCCATTATAGGCTTAATCTTATACATAGTTCCAACATGTCTTCCAAAAACATAAGAAGAATCTAAAACTTTAAGCATCAAGCCTTCTTGTTTTTCTTTTAGAGCCTCTTGATAAAACCTTTCTAATTCTTTCAAATCATTCGTTACTATTTGCTTTGCTAACTCTACCCTCCCAGGAATTATCTTAACAACTTTTTCCAAAATTTTTCTTCTTTCCTTAAAAGGTTTCTCAAAAAGTTGTTTTCCTTCAAGATAGACAATATCAAAAAGATGAACTTGAACAGGAATTTCTTTTACCATTTTTTCAATATCATATTTTCTGTGAATCCTTTGGGAAAGAACCTGAAAAGGTAAAGGCATACCTGTTTTTGGGTTTACAGCTAGAGTCTCACCTTCAACTATACATTCCCTTGTTTTTAAAGCATCCCTAAGGTATTCAACCAAATCAGGGAATTGTTTGGTGACCTCTTCTTCCCTTCTTGTAAAAAGCCAGATTTTATCTTCTTTTTTTTGAATTTGTACTCTAGCCCCATCGTACTTATATTCCGCAGCAATTTTTTTGAACTCATCCAAAACTTCTTTTATACTCTCAGCCTTTTCACCAAGCATAACTTGTAGTGGCCTTCCAAGCTTAACGTTTACTTTTTTTAACCCTTCTATTCCTTGTTCTTTCGCTATCCTTGCAACCTCACCAAAATCTGAAATTATGTTCCAAGCATACTCAACAGCTTCTGTTGCTTTATTTTTTTCCTCTTTGCTCATTCCTTCCTTTAACAAAAAGGCATCAACTATAGCATCTCTTATTATTCCTTCAGCAACTCCTATCCTTAACTCTTGAAGAATAGTTCGAACTATATACTTCGCCTCTTTTGGACTTGCAGAAGCAATAAGCTCTGCTATTATTTTCAATTTCTTTTCTTGTGAACCTTTACCACTAACCAAAGCTAACTGTTGTAAGTTTTTGAAAACAAAATCAACTGTTAGTTTTTTTGCAAAAAGCGTTGCTTGTTTTTTTGATTTTATGCAATCTTCTGCTACAAGCCCAAGGTCACCAGTCTTTTTAAATTTTTCCTCTATTAATTCTGAGCTTAAACCAGTAGTTTTTGCTATAGCCTTTATCATCATTTGAGTTGCAATTCCAAGCTCTAAACCAGTGTATTTTGGATAAACTAAACCCTGGGCAAGAAGAACTACTTTATTCAATTCTTCTACAGGAGTTTGAGAAAAAATTCCTGCAAGTATTTCTATCTTTTTTAATTTTGCCGAAACAGCTTCAAGTTGTTCGTAAACTTTTACCAATGTAGAGTAATCCATAACATTAAATTATTGAAGATTTAAATATTTTATAGGATGAAAAGGATGAGTGGATGGACTTGGACTTTCTCTATTTGTGAGATTTGCCTAAAAAATTCGCACAAAGAAGTAAAACTTGTTAGAAAAACTGTTCTTTCAGGAGATTTGGAAGGAAAATATTCAAAAGAACTTTGGGTTTGCCCTCTTTGTGGGGCAACAAAAAGGACATGAACCTTTATCGAATCTGTAATAATTGTAGGTATCAAGAAAACTAAATATTTGAACAAATACAGGAACACCCTTCTCACAAACTAGAGCTATATAGAACCGTTTATAATAAGGTGCTCTGGGGTTTTCCATTTTTTCTGTCCAACTTTTACATGATCCATATCTTCCTCTCATTTTTTCTATTTCAAAACCTGTTGCATAGTTAAGTTTTTCTGGTAAATGTGGTTTATAATTTTTAATCTCATTAAAAAAATTAAGAAGTTCTGGAATCGTAACATCAAAAATCAATCCCCTATTTTTAAGATTTTTTAAGCTCTCGTATAACTCAGGAAAAAACTTAAAATCTGATGTTTTTGGTAGTATACATTTTTTGTTATTTTCTATTATAAGAGACAAAAACTCTTCTTTTCTGTTTTTTAAATTCATTTTTTCTATCTCATAAATGCATTTAAGATACTCAGAAATACTACCATTTTTAATTCTTTTAAGTAACTCTGAACTATTTATCATAAAAAAATATTAAAACTAAAAGTTTTAATCGTTAAAACAAAATTCTAATTAGAGAAAATGAAC
>JAWCMJ010000065.1:0-3550 GCA_039091285.1 Candidatus Aenigmatarchaeota archaeon | reverse complement strand
AATTTTTTCTTCTGGAATTTCAAAATTTGATAAAAAGACTAAAGTATAAATTTCTTCCTTATAAACTTGCCCAAAACCGAATTCTTCTATCGCCCTAAAAGGATTGACAGAAAGAAAAGGTTCTGACAAGCTATACTTTGCTTCGAACAGTTTCTGAAGAGCATTTATAAAATATCCTGAAAGGATATTTGTAAGTTCTTTTAAAATAGGCAAGTTTTCATCGCTCAAATCCTTGAAATAACCTTTCTCTTTTTTAAGGAAAATGTCGGCCATTCTTAATATATCCTTAAGGGAAGAGGAAAGCAAAATCACCCCATTTACAGTGTTCTTAAGCTTGATGAAGAATATTGTAGTTGAAATTTTTTCTGGGTTTAAAAGTTTTGGAACTTCGTTCAAAAGTAAAACCTTTAAAAAGGAGGAAGAAACTTTAACTTCCTTGTTTATCATTTCCTTTAAAGCTTTTGCCGTAACTTCTGAACAGGATAGCCACATCTTTTTCAAAAGTTTTGATTCGATTTTTGGGAGAGATATTTTCCTTGTCATCTTACCATTTCTAATCTCCCAAAATTTTTTTTACCCTTCTCACCAAATCCTCGTTGTCAAAAGGTTTTGTTATAAAATCCAAAACATTCAATTTTTTCATTTCTTCCATCCCAACTTCCGAAAGTCTAACAACTGTAAGAAAAGCTATTTTTAAGTTTTTTGTTTTCGGATTTTCCCTTATTTTTTTTGTCGTTTCTTTTCCGGTCATTCCCGGCATCATCATATCCATAAGAATCAAGTCTGGCTTAACCTTTTCCAGTTTTTCTAGGCATTCTTTTCCACTATAAGCAGGAATTACCTCATATCCTTCTCTTTCAAAAATCGCTTTCACAAGCTCGACCAAATTTTCCTCGTCATCAACTATCATTATCTTCTTCTTCACTTCAAACCTCCTTAAATATTTATTTTTTTTCTCTGATTAATATTTATTTGAATGGTGAGCGAAAAAGTTAATTTGGGTTTTTGCCCTGTAGAAGTTGGTACAGGAAGTCATATGGTTATGCTCTACGAAGAAGAAGGAGAACTTTTAGACGCTTTATCAAAATTTTTCGTCACAGGATTAAAAAATAATGAATTCTGTATTTTTCTCTATCCTAGAGAGGAATTAGCTAAAAAGATAGAAGAAAAAATTGGCTTAGAAAAATCTTTAAAAGAGAAAAGAATGCATTTCATGTACGACAAAAATTTCTACTTTAAAGGTAATCGCTTCAACAAAAAAAATGCATACATTTTGATTAAAAATGCATTGGATGAAATTATTGTTAAAGGTCTAAAGCTCGTGAGAGGGGCTTCTGAGATGTCATGGGTAATTAATACTAACCTTTTTAAAAGAGTTGTGAATTTTGAAAACGAAATAACAGAAAAATTTTCAGATTCTAAGGTTTTGTTCGTATGTGCATATCCAGTAAGAAGCCTTTCGACTCCTGACCTGATAGATATAATTCAATCTCATATGATGTTAATCTATAAGAAGGGAAGAAAATGGTGTGTTTCTGAAACTGTAGAAAGAAAAATCTTAAAAGGCAAGATAGAAGACTTAGAAAAGTTTTATAAAATTGCAATAAAGAGAGAGTTAGAGCTAAAGAAACTTAAAGAAAAAATTAAAAAAGCTGGTTGATGCTTGGTATTTATTTAAGGAAGTTAAACTTAAATTATGAGCTTATACGAAGATGCTAAGAGAATAATTCTTGACCTTTTTGGTCCAAAGTTTTTAAATGTTCTAGATAGCTTTGAGGATCCAAAAAAGTATCCGATGGAATTCTTGGAAGAGCTTAAGTATTTTTTAGAAAAAGCCATAGGCAAAGAAGCTGCAGAAGAATATGTCAAACCCCTTTACGAAAAGTATGGAAAAACTAGAAAGATTAAGAAAATTGCAAAAGAATCTACTTCTTCTTCAAAAGGTCTTTCATTATTTTTCTGTGGTGGAAAAATCCCACTGCTAATAGAATGTAGCTCAAATCCCACCACAAATCTATTAAATTACTGCTTGCATAAGTTTCTATAAATTTCATGTAGTAGATATCCGCTATGCTCATAGAAATTATTCCCAAAATTATTAAGAAATATGCTCTAAAAATTTTTGTTTCGAAGAGATTTACCACTGCAAATGTTGAAGAAATTATCAGTACTATATCACAAACAACATAGCCAACACTGAAAATTTTCTCTGATAGTAGAACCTCTGGGTTAAAAACATCTTCTTTGATCAAATAAAAAGTAAAAACAAGTACAAAAATCGAAAAGAAAAGCAGAAAAAGTAGCTTAGGTTTTCTAATTTTTGTTGAAGAAATTTTTCGAACATACCATAAACCTAATAAGAAAAGGGGATAACCAACTAGCCAAAAAACATCAGCTATTGTACTAACAGGTGACTTGATTCCAAAAATTATTTCATAAATTCCCCAAGTAGTTTCACCTAAAAACCAAAAGAATGTCCCAATGCCTTGCCTTGAAGACTAGCACTACCGTAAAACTTGTAAGAATAAAGTCCAAAAACAAAAGCTAAAAACGAGAGAAAAATTGGTATAATATCAGAAATTATAAAGAAGTTTTCTCCTAAAGGCTGATAAACATAGAGAAAGAGAATGAACAAGAATAACAAACCAAAAACCAAGTAAACTTTTCCCATACTATTTATTTGTCTTCTTTTCCTTATATTTTAAAGGTAGCGTAAAGTAAAAAGTAGTTCCTTTTCCTACCTCACTATCAAACCATATTCTACCTCCTAAAAGCTCTACAAGCTCTTTACATATAGAAAGACCTAAGCCACTTCCTTTAGCTTTTCTTGTGTAAGGTGAAGAAACCTGAAAGAATCTTGTGAAAATTTTATTGAAATGTTCTTTTGGTATACCTATACCAGTATCCGAAACACTAAACTTTATTTCATCGCCTTCTTTCTCAGCTTTAATCGTTATTCCACCTTTTTCTGTGTATTTTATTGAATTACTAACTAGGTTCAACAATATTCTTTTCAGCTTTTCCTTGTCAGTGAGTACATTTGATATTCCTTTTTCAACTTCAACATTTAGGTATAGGCTCTTTTCTTTAGCAAGTTCGATCATTTCATTTTTCACGTCATTCAAAATCTCATTTATGTTTACTTCTTCAACAAAAACTTTTATCGTTCCTAAATCTATTCTTGATAAATCTAAAATATCTGTAATAAGAGCGCTTAACCTTTTAATTTCATCTTCAATGATTTTAAGGTATCTTAAACGCTTCTCTTTATCTTTGATTATCTCTTCATCCTTCAAGAGTTGAGCAAACCCTGAAATTGCAGTCATGGGGGTTTTGAGCTCATGAGCAGCTATTGAAATAAACCTGTCTTTTTCCACATCTAGCTTCTTGAGTTCCATATAACTTTTTTTCAATTTTTTCTGAGCTTCGAGAAGCTTTTTGTTCGTTTCGTTCAAATCTTCCATCATATTCATTAGAGCAATCTTAGTTTCTGTCAATTCTTTTACCTTCTCGTTCAGTTCTTTCGTTCTTTCTCTTACAGTCTTTTCTA
>JAWCMJ010000064.1:2655-3650 GCA_039091285.1 Candidatus Aenigmatarchaeota archaeon | reverse complement strand
TTTACCTTCAGTTCGACGGCTTAAACCCAGAAATTTATGAGAAGACAAGAGGAGTTAACCTTCTTCCTATAAAACAAAAAGTTATACAATATGCAAGAGAGGCTGGTTTGGATAGTATAGTTCTTGTTATGACTTTAGTTGGTAAGGTAAATGAAGGCGATTTGGGAAACGTCATAAGGTATGGGGCAAAAAACTTAGATGTCGTTAGGTGTATAAACGTTCAACCTGTTAGCATTACAGGAAGAATCGAAAAAAGCGAAAGAGAAAGGATGAGAATAACACTTTCTGACTTTACAAAATTTTGTGAAGAACAAACAGAAGGAGAAATAGAAAAAGAAGACTTCTTTCCTGTCCCCACGATTAACATTCTCGGAAAGGTTTTAAATTATTACTTAAAAAACGGACAAAGATACTATCCAGAATTTACTGCTCATCCACATTGTGGCCTAGCAACTTTTGTTTTTACAAAAGGAGAAAGGGTTATTCCAATAACAAGATATATTAATATAGACAGGCTTTATACAGATTTAGAAGCAGCTATTGAAGAAATAAAGAAAACAAAAGAAATACCTAAGAAAAGAAAGCTTTTTTATACTTTTCTTAAAAACACAAGCATAAAGTTTTTTACAAAAATACCGAAGCTTTATTCTTTAATTAAGACAGGAAGTTACGAATCTTCTGGAAAGTTTATGAGAAGCTTAATGATGATTGGAGGAATGCACTTTATGGATCCTTATAACTTTGATTTGGAAAGAGTGCAGAATTGCTGCATTCATTATGGTGTGCCAGATAAAAGAGAGAAAGCAAGACTTATTCCTTTTTGTACCATGAATTCTATCCATAGAGATTATGTGGAAAAAGAATTTTCAATTCCATTAGAAAAATACAAATCAATATAAATTTGTTTGATTAAAAGAATAAGTGATATTTATGCCATTCTGGCATGGAGAAAGGGGTAAAAAGCCTACAGGTGGAAAAATAAAAATAGCTAGAAA
>JAWCMJ010000064.1:0-2645 GCA_039091285.1 Candidatus Aenigmatarchaeota archaeon | reverse complement strand
CTAAAGAGAAACTTATCGGTGAGATTGTAGAGCTGAAAGGCAAGTTTTCTTTTATTCAGGTATACGAGGAAACTTCAGGTATTGGACCTGGAGAACCGGTATATTCTACCTATGCACCGTTAAGTGTAGAATTGGGACCGGGGTTAATCGGTTCTATCTTTGATGGTATACAGAGGCCTCTAGATATAATTCGTCTGAAACAAGGAAATTTTGTAAGAAGAGGAATAGTTACTAAAGGTTGCATTATTAAAACTGAAATTGGAAATGCAAGGGTAACTTCTAGGCCAAGTCAGGATGGAGTAGTGAATGCTGTAATTATCGAAGAAAACTTAGAACAACACAAATAAGGTTGTAGATGTTTAGGTGTTAAAAAATAAATTAGAGGTTTACTATTTTTATTTAATGATTGACGTTCATTGTCACCTTGAACAAGAAGATTATTCTGAAAATAGGGATAAAATCATAGAAGAATGTAGAAAAGAGTTGAGAGCAATAATTACATCTTGTGCTCATCCAAAAGACTTTGATTTAACTTTAGGTTTGGTCGAAAAATATAAAGGTTTTGTTTTTGCTACTGTAGGAATTCATCCTTTGTACATAAAAGAAATTTCAGAGCAAGAAAAAGAGAATTTTATCAAAAGAATTAAAACTAGTAAAGATAAGATTGTTGGAATAGGTGAGGTAGGGCTAGATTTTTTCGAGATAAGAGAAAAACAATGGCAGGAAAAACAAAAAGAGCTTTTTATAGAGCAAATAAAACTTGCAAAAGATTTGGGTTTGCCTCTAATTGTTCACTCAAGAGAAGCTTACGAAGAAGCATTAAAAATTCTTGAGCAAGAAAACAGTAAAAAAATTTTGCTTCACATGTTTGGTGCAAACCATTTAGTTAAAAAAGTTATAGAAAACGGATGGTATGTCTCAACGAATACAATCATTCTTAAAAGTAAGACTTATAAGAAGATTGTGAGAGATATGCCTTTGGATAAAATAATGTTAGAGACAGATTCACCTTGGCTTTCTCCTTCAGGAGGAACAAACACTCCCTTAAGCGTGAAGATCGTTGCTGAAAAAATTGCAGAAATAAAGAAAGTTGAATTAGAAGAAGTTAAGAGAATAACAACTGAAAATGCTGTTAAATTTTTCAATCTTTTTTAACTAAAAATTAGTTTATTTTATACCTTAAGAAAGCTCCAATTCCTCCCAATTCTTTAAATTGAGCACCTTCACTACTTTCTGTTGATATAAACTCTACTTTTGTCCCCAAATTTTTTGCGTTTTCAGTTAATTTTTCCATTACTTCTTCCGTACTTTCAACGTTCATAATCTGGTTGCATCTTTCGCAAAATTGATTTTCAACTTTATTTTTTGGTAAATACTTTTCTTCCACAACATTACATTTGTTACATTTAAGCTTAGCAAAAACCCAGTCAAAACCTTCTGAAATCAATAAAGTTTCAACAGCTCCTACTTCCAAAGCTTTTAAAGTTTCGTTAAAACCATAAGTAACATTTCCACCTTTTTGTAGTTGAGAGAAAAATTTTTCCATTATTTCCTTTTCTTTCATTATAGAAGCTTTTTCAAGTAAATCTTCAGATCTATTAACAAGCTCTCTTAAACCATACTCTCCTGTGTAGCTTGTGTCCTTTGTTCCCAAAACTTTTTTTTGAATCTTATGATGCAAATAATTTCCTTGAACAAAAGTTTCCTTTGTTGGTCCTGGGCCACCAACTAAAACCCCTTTTAACTCAGGCTCTTGTAAGAAAAGGTTTGAAGCAATTTCTCCTATTGTAGTGAAAAATTCGTTCAAGGCATCTTCTCTAAGTCTGTCATAACGACGTTGGGACATCCCTCCTTTTACGCTCTTTGATGGTACTGTGGATTCTAATCTTTTAACTTCCTCAACAGCTTTTCGTTTGAGCAAACCTATGTTAGCTTCACTAGCATCGAGAACTATTAAACCATAGACTTCCTTTTCCCTTAACATTTCTTTCAAAGGTTCGAGGACAAAAACTTGGTCGCAGCGATAAATCTTTACTGAAACTTTTTCTGGTGGTTCCAAACTCCAAATTCTTATGTTTGAAGTTCCTGGGTCAGGAGAAACATTCCCGCAAAATACCACTAAACCATTTTCAGGAGTTGTTCTAAAAATTCTCAGGTGTTGAATTATTTTTTCTAGGGCACTCATTACGTTTTTCCTTACAGTCTTGTCTTTAACGTTTTGTGCTAAACTATACTCTTCTCTTAACATGTTGATTACTTCCTGTAAGTTGGAACCGGAAGGAATATAAACACTAACCAATTCTGTATGTCTCCCCTTTATTTTTTCAAGTTCTTTTACAATCTTCTTTAGTCTCAACATTTTTTCTTCTTCCATTTCAACCACAGAAGTTATATAATATTGTGCATGACTCTTAAATCTTTTTCAAAAACTTTTAACTCTTCAGGGATTTCAATTTTTATAGGTTCTTTTAAAGAAATTCCTTTTTTCTTTTTTTCCTTCCAAACCTTTGAGTTGAATTCTATTAAAAGTTTAGTCATTTTTGCCATCTCTTTTTTCCATTTCGGTTTTGGAAATCTTTGCAGATGGATACTTTCTTTTGAGTAAAGCTCGTTCCAGATAAAGTCTGTGATAAAAGGAGATATAG
>JAWCMJ010000063.1:0-3686 GCA_039091285.1 Candidatus Aenigmatarchaeota archaeon | reverse complement strand
TGCTTCACAGTATATTAACTCTCTGGTGAAAAAAGGTATTGCGCTTAAAATCGGTAAAAAAGGAGAAATAAAGTACTTTTTAACAGAAAAAGGAAAGCTTTTGCTTAAAGAAATTGAACTAATAAATTCTCTTCTCTTGTCAGATTTAGGATTTGTAGAAATAAAAAAGATTGAAAGAGTTAAAGCATCTAAAAGGTTTGTATACGATTTGGGAGTTGAAAACTTTAATAATTTTATTGCTGGCTTCGGTGGAGTGATTTGTCATAACACTGCTGCCGGATTAACGGCAACTGTAGTAAGAGACGAAGAATTTCTGGGAGGATGGGTTTTAGAGGCTGGAGCTTTGGTTATGTGCAACAGAAGTCTTTGCGCTATTGATGAATTTGAGAAGGTTGAGAAGAGCGATCAAATAGCTTTACATGAAGCGATGGAACAGCAAAGCTATCATCCTTCTATGGAAATCCTTCTTGCAGACGGAAGAAAAGTAAAAATTGGAGAATTTGTAGATAAATTGTTTAACCTTTTAAAGAACAAAATTGTAAGGGGAATTAACTGTGAGATTTTACCGCTTCACGAAATATATATCCCAATTCTTACAACTGATGGGCAAAAATTGTTTGTAACGAAAATTACTCAAGTGAGTAGACATAAACCGCCAGAAAAGTTTATAAAAATAACTTACTCAAACGGCAGAGAAATAATAGTTACTCCAGAGCATCCTGTCTTTGTTTTTGAGGATTCGCTTACAACTAAACCTGCTACAAAAGTTAGGCCTGGAGATTTTGTACCAGGAGTCCGCCAGCTTCCCTTGATTACTTCATCTAAAAATCTAGAATTACCAAGCACATCTGGAAGAAAAAAAATTAATTTTCCAACAGAAATGTCAACAGATTTTGGGAAGTTTTTGGGGTATTTCATAAGTGAAGGTTACTCTTATTCAGGATCTTCTAAGGAAATAGGAATATCTAACACTTCCAAAAGTATAATTTCTGAAACACAAAACCTAACAAATACCCTATTTGGTATAAATGCATTAGATTATTCACAAATAAACAGAACCCAACGAATTATATCTTCATCTCTATTTGATTTTATGTTAAAAAATTTTCCTGAAATCATGCAAAAAGCAAGGAATAAGAGAATTCCTTCTAGCATCCTAACAGCAGAAAAAGAAATATTAAGAGAATTCCTGAAAGCTGCTTTTGAGGGAGACGGCTCTATTGAAAGTAATGCTATATGTTATACAACTGCTTCTTCTAAACTAGCAGAAGATTATCAGGATGCACTTTTAAGGTTTGGCATTTTTTCAAGAATTGCATACGATAAGCATAATAACTCTTATAAAGTATACATAACAAGTGATAGTCTTGAAAATTTTGTAAGGATAATCTTAAGGAAAAAGTGCAAGAAGATCGAAAAATTAATAAAAACTTCTAAGAGAAAACTTAGAAAGCATGATGTTCTCCCTACTTCTGTAGGCCTAAAGATAAGAAATCTTATGAAGAAGGTAGGACTTGTCTACTCAGGCTATTTTAATCAGCATTTGAGATTTAATTTTGGAATAACTAGAGAGGTTTTCGATAAATACCTTAAACAGATTAGAGAGAAAATAGAAGAAAGCAAAAAAGCTGTAGAAGAAATCCAAGACTTTAAAGAACTTAGAAGGAAGTTAAATTACTCTCAAGAGTATGTAGCAAACCTTTTGAAAATAGAGAGAAGTAAGATAAACTATATAGAAAGGGGAGGGTACACGAAAGAGATAAGAGAAAAATTGCTCAAGTTATTTAAAGAAAACGTAAAGAAAGAAATTAAGAAAGTTGAAGAAAGCTTAAACCAACTAGAAGATCTCAAAAAATTTAGATGGCTAAGAGTTAAAAAAGTGGACGTTTTAGAAAATAAAGGAAGCGTAAAAGCAGAATGGGTTTATGATGTAACCGTTAAGCCGACAAAATGTTTTATAAGTAATGGGCTAGTTCTTCACAACACAATTTCAATAGCAAAAGCAAACATAGTAGCTACTCTTCCTGCAAGAACTAGCATACTAGCAGGAGGTAATCCAAAGCTTGGAAGGTTTGACCCTTACTTGCCGATAAAAGAGCAGATAGATGTTCCAGAAACTCTTTTAGCAAGGTTTGATTTAAAGTTTGCCTTAAGAGATGTGCCAAACCCTGAGCTAGACGCAAAAATCGCAGAACATATTCTTAAAGCAAGGCATTATGAAGAAGAAGAGATTAAACCAGAAATAGAACCTGATTTTATAAGAAAGTACGTAGCTTATGCTAGGAAGAACTGCCATCCGAAACTTACAAGAGAAGCGGGGGAAACGATAAAAGAATTTTTTGTTAAATTAAGAGAAAAGGTTGGAGGAGAAGAGGCTCCAATACCTATAACTTTAAGGCAATATGAGGCTCTTATAAGACTTGCTGAAGCTTCAGCTAAAGTTCAGCTTAGAAATGAGGTTACGAAAGAAGATGCTATAAGGGCAATAAATTTAATGAAAGCCTCTTTGAGACAGTTTGGTTTTGACCCAGAAATAGGAAAAATTGACATAGATAGGGCAGAAGGACATATCACAGCCACACAAAGAAGTAAGATTAGAATACTGCTAGAAGTGATAGAAGAATTAACAAATACTATAGGGAAAAACATTCCAAAAGAAGATATAATTAAGCTAGCAAAAAGCAGAGGGCTAAAAGAATTTGATATAGAAAAAATGTTAAACGAGCTTAAAAGTAATGGAACTTTATTTGAGCCTAGACCAGGAATATTGCAAAAAATGTGATTGCATGGTAAAAAGATTGCCAGCAAAAAAAGTAAGGATCTTTGACTTGATTTATGGAAAGTATTTTCCAGGAGAAAAGGAAAACATGAAAGAAAGCTATGTTATAACTCCTTTAGGTCAAAAAGTTTCAAGAGTAAATATAGTGGCAAGCGTTATCGATAAGTTTTTAAGCGAAGATGGAAACTACTCAACCATAACGATAGATGATGGTAGCGAGGCTATAAGAGTTAAAACTTTTAGAGAAAAAACAGAGTTGCTTCAAGACGTAGAAATTGGCGATCTTGTTTTAGTGGTAGGAAAAATAAAAGAGTTTAATAACGAGATTTATGTAAACGGCGAGCTAATAAGAAAAATTGATCAGCCAAACTTTGAAATTTTAAGAAAGTTGGAAATTTTAAAAGAACTTTTGGAGCAGAAGAAAGTAATAGATGAATTAAAAAATTTGAAAGAAAGGATGGAAGAAGACGAATTCAAACAGTATGCGAAAGAAAAATACGGGCTTGAAGAGGATGCTGTAGAATTTATAATGAAAAAGCCAGAAGTAAAGGAAGATTATAAACCTAAGATAATGAAAATAATTGAAGAGTTAGACGAAGGTGAAGGCGTGGAAATAGGGAAGATCCTTGAAATTTCAAACTTGCCAGAGAATATAATAGAAAGGGAAATAGGAGAATTGTTGGATTCGGGGGTTATTTTTGAGCCTAGGCCTGGAATATTGAAGAAGGTGTGAAAATGAATTATGAAGAAATGCTTGAAAAGGCGATAAAAGAACTGCCGAAAGAAATAATAACAAAGCAAAGGTTTGAGATTCCACAAGCTGTTTGTGAAATTGTAGGGAATAAAACTGTTCTAAGAAATTTTGGAGAAATATTAACAACTTTAAGAAGAGATGCTAACCATTTAT
>JAWCMJ010000062.1:0-3693 GCA_039091285.1 Candidatus Aenigmatarchaeota archaeon | reverse complement strand
TATCTTAGAGATAAAATTGTTAATGACGAGGAAATCGGAAACTTTTATAAAAAAAGTTTTTTATCCTCCATAGAAAAAAACATTCAAATGCTAAATAATAGAGAAGCAAATGGGTTTCTAGAAATAGCAATTCCTGCTTTAACTTTTCTTTTTGGATTTATCGTAAGAGGAAAACTTGAAAAATTTTTTCAAGATTATAATAAGGATATTACCTCTTATGTAGCTCAAACAATAAGAGAAGAACTTGGGAATCTTTATGAACATAGGTGAAAGTTTTGAATTAACAGTTGAAAAACTTTACAGAAAAATGGGTTATGAAGTGGAAAGAAGAAAAGTTGTTAGAGGAGTAAGTGGAGCTTATCATGAAATAGATCTGTATGCTTATAAAAAATCTTTAATTATAAAACAAGTAGCTATAGAATGTAAATGGAGAAAAAATTTAGAAATAGGAAAAAAGGAAATTGCAAATTTTTTAATAGTACTAGATGACACAAAAATAAAAGAAGGCCACATAGTAACAAACTCTTTTTACTCAAAACAAGCAAAAATTCTAGCAAAAAAGTATAACTTAAAGCTTATCGATGGTTCTATGCTAAAAAAGCTTCTAAAGAATTACTCAGTAAATTTTGAGCATGAAACTCAAAACTTCAATTTTTTAAGAATTATAGAAAAAATTATTTTTCCTACTCTAGAGTTTCTAACCTACATAATTTCTGAGCAAAACTAAAGATTCTTGAAAGATTCTTCTAGACTTTCTATCCTCTTTCTTATGTTCTCCATTTGTTTTTTTATTTCCTCCTTTCTTTGGATTAAAAAATTTTTTCTTTGTTCGAGAATTCTGAGAGATTGCTCTATCTTTATTTTTTCACTTCTCAGACTCTTGATTTCTTTCTCTATTTTAGACAAATTTTTAACTATATCAGAAGAAAGTTCGTTCTCTAATCTTTCACCCGTTTCTTTCAAAATTTTTATCTGTTTCTTAATCTCTGTAACGAACTCCTCCATTCTTCTTATTTTTTCTACTTTCCTTCTAACTTTCCTTTTTTCTGGTTTCTTCGCTTCTTTAACTTCTGGTTTTTCTTCTTTTTTTAAAGTGGGTCCTGGAATTTCAAACATTTTTCACCTCCTTAATTTCAAGATACTTTATTCCATCTTCTTCTTTAATAATAGCTTCAACCCAATAAGCACCTCTATCAATAAGTTTATCATAACTACCATAAATTACAGCACTATCATCTTCAAGCTTATAAATGTTAGGAATTCCTATAGCATGAAGTGCAACGTCAGCCTTAACCCTTATAAAATCACCTACGTTCAATTTATTAACTATATCCTCTATTTTCTTTACTTTTATTTTCTTTTGAACTTCTGGTTTAATCTCAACTTTTGGAACTTCTCGTATTTTTTCAAGTTTTTCTTCTTCTGGCTTTATTTCTACTGGTTTTGGAATTTCTTCTTCTGGAACCTCTTCTCCCTTTATGATTTTTGGCTTGATTTCTTTTGGTTTTGGTTTTAGAAGTTTAATCGGCTTGAAAGTTATTTTTCGTCTGAAGAAAATCCCTGCTAGCGTAACAACCAAAACAAATATCACAGCCAAATAAACAAAAGTAAAATCAAAAGCCCTTGCAACTTCGCAAGCTCTTTTCTCAACTATTGGCAAACACTGATAACTAGTTTCATTCCCACAAATGTATCTTATTTTGCTTTGCTCGTTATTCACGCATACCGTCCATTCTGTATCTTTTGGGCAAAGAGGACAATAAGGAATAGTTATTTCTTCTCTATAACTTCCTATCAAAAACAAACTCAACCCAAAACATTCTGAATAATAATAGTAGTATTCAGGATCCTCATAAATAAGCAAGGTTGAAAGCCTTTCCCAGTTTCCTTTAAATCTAAACATTGCTATTTGAGAAATATTAGAAATTCTATTGTCTCTAAACCAACTTTTCTCTATTTTAAACTTGAACTTAACTCTAAATATGTCAGAAGAACTTGAGGTAATATTCAAATAAATGTATTCGTTATCTGAAGGTGAAGTAATATAAGGAGGTTTTTCAAAAATTCTTTCTACAGTTAAGTTAAGCTCAGCTAAATTTTTTGTTGTTTCTAATATTATCGCAACTATACTCAAATTTTTTTCAAAAGGAATCTCGACATAAAGAGGAATAAAAGAAGAAAGGTTTTTTAAGGAGAAAGAAAAACTGTAAGGTGAAACTGAAATGTTTGGAATATAGATTCCAGGTCCACCTCCACCTGGTGGAGTAGACACAGGACAAACACCACAATCTTGGGGGCAATTGCTACAAGTTTCTTCAAAGTCACAAACACCGTCACCACATCCTCTTGCTCTTCCTTCTACTTTCACTTCTTGGGCATAAGAAAAAACTAGATTAAAGATAAGAAAAAAAGTGAAAATTAAAATTCCTTTTTTCATTTAAACTTCCACCGCTATTAAATATATTGTTCCTTCATACGTTTGAACCTTTAGTGGTGAAGGGTAATCTAACCAACAATAAAGGTTGTTGGTGTTTTTATAGGGATAAGAACCTCTATCCCAAGAATATATAAGTACTGCTTCTTCTTGAGTCAGTTTTATATCAGAAGGTGAAGGAGCTTGTGAACCATAAGTAACGTTTGCGTAAGTTATATTTCCAACATCAATTATCCAATTTGGATAATCCTTTCCTATCAAGTTGCTTCCTTTTATTTTTACTGTTATGTTTACGTTACCATCATGCATGAAAGTTATGTAATTTTTTTCTCCACAATCCAAACTTTTGTTTTCATCTCCTGGCAATCCTTCTTCAAATTCACAACTTTCTTCAAAAACTACTATTCCAACTTTTTTATTAACTTTAAAAGAAGTATAATTATAGGTCGACTCGTATGAAGAGTTCTTTGCATAAACTTTACAACTCCAATCCCCACTAATGCTACTTGTATTCAAAGTAATAACTCCACTAACTTCTACAGTGTTCTCATCTATAACATTCCAAGTTAAGCTATAGTTAAGTAAAGTAAAGCTATCCCAGTTATTTTCACCTTCTAATCCTTCAGAGCTATAACACGTGATGTTTGTCTCGGTTATGTTTATAACATTTCCTTCAGTAACGTTTGCTTTTACCTCAAAACTTTCTCCTGGATCTATTTCTGATACATTTAGGTAAGGAGTATTAACGACTATAGACTTAGCTAAGCTTATGAAAAAATTGAAAATCAATAAAAAAATTATTAAAGTTAAAAGTTTCTTCATACTTTCACTTTCTTAAGTTTTCTATAAGCTATGAAAGTTGTAGAAACCGTAATTACTATTCCCACTGATACTATCAGATAAAATAAGTAAGTCTCGAAATAAGGTTTTGTTCTTGGACTTCCAAAATAAATTATTATTCTGCTTTCAGCAGCAACTCCTATGTTTCTGGAAGTTAAAGCTTTAGCAGTAGCAATCAACGTATAAGATTCACCTTCTTTTGTTTCTAATGTGGGGTTAACAGTTACTCTGAATTTTCCATAGCTATTTGCCTTTATTTCTAACTCACTCGGTTCTACAGTAGTAAAATTTGAAGCATTTCCACTTAATTTTAAAGTATAAACTATGTCAGAATCTCCATTGTTATAAACAGTAAAGTTAATTATCCCTCCGTCTAAACTGAAATTGTAACTACCAGAAGCAGGAGCTATTCCTATTCC